>NZ_CAUVXL010000096.1:0-32293 GCF_963555915.1 Protofrankia sp. Cas4 | reverse complement strand
CCCGATAGTTGTTGCGAGCGTCCCCCAGCACGAGCAGGGAGGTCTTCGGGCCGACCGCGTCGGGATACCGCTGCGCGAACACGTCGAAGGCGTGGCCGTAGTCGCTGTGCCCGTCGAACCAGACCAGATCGGCTTCGCCCGCGATCCGCGCCATCATGTCGCCGAGATCGCCGCCCCGCAGGAACCGGGTGACCTCATCGGTGGTGTCGATGAACGCGAACGCCCGGACCTTGGCGAACTGCTCCCGCAGCGCGTGCGTCAGCAGCAGGGTGAAGTGGGCGAACGACGCCACCGAGCCGGAGACATCGCACAGGACGACAAGCTCGGGTTTGTGCGGCTTGTGCGGCCGGTGGTAGGTCTCCAACGGCACACCGCCGGTGGCGAGCGAGGCCCGCACGGTGCGGCGGAAGTCCAGCCGGCCGGAGCGCCCCAGCCGGCGGCGAGCGGTCAGCCTGGTCGCGAGCCGGCGTGCCAGCGGGTAGACCTGCCGACGCAGTTCGACGAGGTCGCGCTGGGACGCCCGGAGAAAGTCGACCTGGTCGGCCAGGGGCTTGACCGCGGTCTTGGCCACCGCGTCCACCCCGCGTTCCTCGGCAAGCCGGCGGCGAACCTCGGCGGCGACCATCTCCTCGAACGAGCGGATCCGTTCGGTGATCGTCTGTCGGGCGACCCGCTCGGCAAGACCGCCGGTCGTGGCCCCACCGAGCATCGCGGCCAGCAGGTCCGCGATCAGAGTGTCCGGTGACAGCGCCCGCATGACCCGGTACATGAACCAGGACCGCTGCCCGGCCCCGCCCGGCGTCGAGCCGAGGGCGGTCACGGCGTCCCTGGCAAGGCGACGGAGCGCCTCCTCGTCCCCGTCGAGCAGGGCAGCCAACAGGTCACCGCGCATGGCCTCACGCAGCATGTCCGGATCCAGGTCGGTGACCTCGCCACGCTGTTGCGCGTCGCCGCCCTCAGGCCGGCCCCCACCATCGTCGCCGTGATCGTCGACGGACAGACCGGCGCCGATCCGCGGCGGAAAGTAGAGATCGAACAACATGTCAAAGGTGGCCCGGTGAGTCGGGCGCTTGCACATCGTCGCCGCGAACGCCGCGTGCAGCGCCCCGCGGTCGAGCAACCCGACCGCACCGAGCGCGCGGGAGGCGTCCACAGTCTCGGCGCTACTCACCGGCACACCAGCCTTGCGCAGTGCGGCGGTGAACGCCACCGTACGGTCCAGCACGCTCATCTCGGCCGTCCCATCACCTCAGGCCACGGCAGGCCACGTCACGTCCGGTCAGGTCGAGTTGGTTCAGGTCAGTTCAGGTCGGTTCACGTCAGTTCACATCGGTTCACGTCAGTTCGGACCGAATTTGAGCTGGCCGATCGCACGCGCATGGTCACTCGCGTGCTTGAGGACGACACCCAGCGTGGATGCCACCGCCTCCTCGTCCAGGGTGTCGATACCCAGCGCAAGCACGGTCTGCGCCCAGTCGATCGTCTCGGCGATCGACGGCGCCTTCTTCAGCTCCATCGCCCGCAGCGCCCGGATGGTCCGGACGATGGCCTCGGCAAGCTGTTCGGGCAGTTCCGGGACACGAGCGAGGACGATCTCCTTCTCCCGCGCCGGCGAGGGATACTCCAGGTAGAGGTACAGACAGCGACGCTTGAGCGCCTCGGAAAGCTCCCGCGTCGCGTTGCTGGTGAGGACCACGAACGGACGGCGGCTCGCCACAATCGTGCCGAACTCGGGAATCGTCACCTGGAAGTCCGAGAGGACCTCCAGCAGCAGCCCTTCGACCTCGACGTCGGCCTTGTCCGTCTCGTCGATCAGGAGCACGGTCGGGTCGTTGCGCCGGATCGCGGCCAGCAACGGCCTCGCCAGCAGGAACTCTTCGCTGAAAATGTCGTCATGGGTCTCGTCCCACGACTCGTCATTGCGCCCGGCCTGGATGCGCAGGAGCTGCTTTTTGTAGTTCCACTCGTAGAGCGCCCGGGCCTCGTCCAGGCCTTCGTAGCACTGGAGTCGGATCAGCTCGGCATCGGTCGCGGCAGCCAGCGCCTTGGCCAGCTCCGTCTTGCCCACACCGGCCGGCCCTTCGACGAGCAGCGGCTTGCGCAGCCGGTCGGCCAGGAAGACGGTCGTGGCGATCGCGTGGTCCGCGAGGTAGCCTGCCGCCTCCAAGCGGCTGCGGACATCCGCCACATCGGCGAAGGCATGCTCCTGTAGCGGCATATACACCTCTCGTGTACGAGCTGAGAACCGTTTCCATAGTGCCAGTGATGGGCCCGTACGGGCGACATCAGCGCGGCCGGCACCGTCGGGACGGAGGCCGCAACCGGATCACTGCACCGGCTCAGATCATTCCACCTGCTCATAGGCGGGGACGGTGAGGAACTCGACGAACTCGTCCGCCAGCGCCACCCGCTCGAACAGGGCTGCCGCGTCGGCGTAGCGCCCGCCCTCGAATGTCGGTTCGCCGACGGCGGACCGGATCGCGGCCAGCTCCTCGGCCTCGATCTCCCGGACGAGATCCGCGGTCACCGGCCGGCCGTCGGCCAGGCGGGCCCGCACGGCGATCCACTGCCAGATCTGCGAACGTGAGATCTCAGCGGTGGCCGCGTCCTCCATCAGGTTGTCGATACCGACCGCGCCGACGCCCCGCAACCAGCTCTCCAGGTACCGGATGGCCACGCTGATGTTGTTGCGCAGGCCCGCCTCGGTGATCGAACCCGGGGTGTCGCGGATCGCGAGCAACTGCCGTGCCGTCACGGTGACGTCATCACGCTGCCGGTCGATCTGGTGCGGGCGCCCGCCGAGCACGGCGTCGAACACCTCGGTACAGACCGGCACCAGGTCGGGATGGGCCACCCAGCTACCGTCGAAACCGTCGCGGGACTCCCGTTCCTTGTCGTCCCGGACCTTTGCCAGGGCACGCGCATTGACCGTTGGATCACGGCGGCTCGGGATGAACGCGGCCATCCCGCCGATGGCATGCGCGCCACGGCGGTGGCAGGTGGCCACCAACAGCTCGGTGTAGGCGCGCATAAACGGCACGGTCATGGTGAGGGCGCCACGGTCGGGCAGCAGGAAGTCGGCACCACGCGCGCGGAACGTCTTCACGGTGGAGAACATGTAGTCCCATCGACCGGCGTTCAAGCCGGCGGAATGTTCCCGCAGTTCGTAGAGGATCTCCTCCATCTCGAAGGCCGCCGGAAGGGTCTCGATGAGAACGGTTGCCCGGATCGTCCCACGGGCGAGCCCGAGGGAATCCTCGGCCACGGTGAACACGTCGTTCCACAACCGGGCTTCACGGTGACTTTCCAGTTTCGGCAGGTAGAAGTATGGCCCGGCGCCAGCCGAAACCAGTGCGTGGGCGTTGCGGAACACATACATCCCGAAGTCGAACAGGGCACCGCTGACCGGTTCACCGTCGACCAGCACATGGCGTTCGGGCAGATGCCAGCCGCGTGGACGCGCAATAAGCGTCGCACGCTCCTCGCCCAGGGCGTATTCCCGGCCATCCGGGCCCGTGTACACCAGGGTCCGTGTGATCGCCTCGGTCAGGTTTCGCTGCCCGGTAATCATATTTGACCAGGTGGGTACGTTTGCGTCCTCGAAATCGGCCATGAAGGCCCGTGCCCCGCTGTTGAGCGCGTTGATGACCATCTTGGCGTCGGTCGGCCCGGTTATCTCGCACCGGCGGTCGATCAGGCCCGGTGCGGGTGGCGCAACGACCCAGTCTCCGTCGCGGACGTCCGCGGTCTCGGCCAGGAAGTCCAGGCTCGCCCCGGCTGCGATGGACCGCCGGCGCTCACGACGGCGCTCCAGCAGCTCGGCCCGGCGCTCGGAAAAACCGCGCTGCAGGCCCGCGACGAACGCGAGCGCCTCGTCGGTCAGGACCGCGGCGACGTCAGCCGGCTTGAGCCCACTGACCGCCCGCTCCACCTCAATGCCCCTCATACTCCCCTCGCCCGTCATGGCCCCGACCGTCATGCCCCCGCCCGTCATGCCCCCGACGTCCGTTCGTCCCACCAACCCGTCGGCACCCATCGCATTCCCTCCCTGCTCCACGAACCGTCGCTCCACGAACCGTCGCTCCACGAACCGTCGCTCCACGAACCGTCGCTCCACGAAGCCGTCCACGGCACATCGCCGGGTATCGACGGGAGCGAAGCTACCGCTTCGATCGCTCGGCGGCCGCTGGCTGCGTTCGCCGGGCGCCACACCCGGCCAACTAGTAAGTTTTCCGAACAAACGCCCTTCGACTGGCTGGCGCGCCCACCGTGCGGGTAGGCCAGGCAGGGCAGGGACAGACCTCGCACAGGTCGCACTGCTAACGCGCAAGGGGGAGCGCACACGGGAGGCAGAGCAATGAACGTCACGTTCCTCGGGCTCGGACGGATGGGCCGGGAAATGGCTCGGCATGTCCTGCGTGGCGGCCACCACCTGACCGTCTGGAACAGGACGCCGGGTCGCGCGCAGGAGTTGACAGCCGCCGGTGCACGCGAGGCGCCCTCTGTTCGGGTCGCGGTCACCGATACCGACGCCGTCGTGCTGATGGTCTTCGACGACAGTTCAGCCCGCCAGGTGATCGACGAATTGATCGCCGGCGCGCCCCCGGCGACGCTAGTGATCAATTCGACGTCTGTCTCGCCGTCGACCAGCCGCGACCTTGGGCAGCTCGTGGCAAAGGCGGATCTGCGCTACGTCGAGGCGCCGGTGGTGGGCACCGTCGGGCCAGCCCGCGAAGGCACCCTGCGGGTACTGGTCGGGGCGACCGCGGCCGACGCCGCGGCCGCCGAAGGCCTGCTCTCCCTGTTCGGCAGCACACACCGGGTTGGCGGTATCGGAACCGCGACTGCGTTGAAGACCGTGGTGAACCTGGGACTGACGCTCTCCACCGCGGCCCTGGGCGAGGTGCTGCGGCTCGGATCGGATCTGGGTATCGACCGCAACCTGCTACTGGCCGAACTCTCCGACGGTGCGCTCGGGTCCATCGTGAACTACAAGCGTCCGATGCTCGCCGACGACCTCTTCACCCCGGCGGCCTTCACTCTGGACGCCATGATTAAAGATCTTCGGATCGCGATGGGCGCCGCGGAGCGGGCGTTGCCGCTGGCCACGACCACGCTCGCCATGGCCGCGGAGGCGTCCGACGCCGGGCACGGTGGCGACGACTTCGCCAGCCTGGCGGCCTACTACGCCACGTCCTGACCGACGATCAGGCCGCGGCACGGACGGCCAGACCTATCGCGTAGTCAAGCCACCACTGCCCGGCGGGGGGGCCGCCGTTGCACGTACCATCCGATTCGCCGGGAACCTTGATCCACAGAAGGGCGTCGGCACGCGGGTCACCGGTATCGGCCGTCGGGCCCACGCCCAGGGCCCTGCCTGGTGGGTTGCACCAGACGCTGCCGGGCGCCGGGCCCAGGCCGTTACGGCTGGTGTCGATGACGAAGTGGGGCATTCCACCGGCAGCTGCGGAGACCGCGTCTCCGTAGGCCCGCTCGTCGGCCGTCTCGTCGAAGTTCGAGACGTTCAGAGCAAACCCGCGCGCCCGGTCGACTCCGGCGGCCCGCAGCCTGGTCGCCATCTCGGCGGCGTCGTGCCAGCCGGCGTTGCCCGCGTCGAGGTAGACGCTCACCCCGATGCCGCCGAGCGCGTCGACCGCATCCGAGAGCAGCCCGTAACGGGTCTGGCGGTCGGCCGCGGGCAGACAATCAAGCTGGGACAGGGCATCTGGCTCAAGAATGACAGTCGCCGGACCGCGACCGATACCCGCGGCGAAGCCGGAGATCCACGATCTGTACGCCGCCGGGCTACTGGCCCCGCCGCCCGAGTAACCTCCGCAGTCACGGTTGGGGATCGCGTAGGCGACCAGGACCGGCAGCGCCCCGGCGGCCCGGATCCGCGCCACCCGGCCCGCGACCGCGGACTGGACGCCACCCGCGGTAACAGGACCGACAAACCAGTCCGCATGGGACGTATTCGCGATTCGGCTCAACGCGTCGGCACTCGCGGGAAGACTGCCACGCAGCCGGCCAACCGCCGCTGCCGCGGCGCTGCCGGGGTCGACATAGAAGCGTGCGCCGGCAAACGGGTTACCGGTCTGCGTGCGTGAGAGCACCAAGGGTGCAGACGTGGGTTCCGGGATGGGCGTCGATGTCGGCGCGGACCCGGGCTGCGACACCGACCCCGCCCGAGCCACACTCGACCCTGGCAGGGGGCGTGCCGTGGATCGGGCGGGGTCCGGCCTGTCGCCGAGCGCGCCCATTGCCTGCGCAACCGTCACAGGCCGCGTGGAGGCGACCGTGCCACCGGGACCGGAAAGCACCAGGTCCGCTGCGGCTGGGCGCGACGATGGGACGATGGTGCCTTCGAAGGCAAAACCGGCGAGTACCGAGATGACAACGGCGCTGAGGGCCAACAACCGTCGAAGACGAACGAGTTGCCGGTGCCGCGAGTGGTGGCGCACCGACCCGCGTGCGGCCCTCCGGCGCGGCCCTGTCGACACACAACCTCCGAAACGGGCAAGCACTGCAACGCTTTCCTACCCCCACCCCCTACCTACTTACGGACCATAGCAGCGCCCGCATGATGTTCATCGGGCGGACGTCGACGGCAGCCGCGACACGCACCGGCCGACACCACGCCCACTGGTCGATTCCCCATCGCCCCGTCCGGCCGGCGGCGGGGAATGTCCGTGGCGGACTGCCTGCCGCGCGCCTGCGCGGGAAAGAACTTCCGTATGAAAGTTGTTCTGTTCTGCGGCGGCCAGGGACAACGTCTACTGGACGCGGGCACGGGCCAGGAATCCACCCCGAAACGCGCCTCGGATGCGCCGAAACCGCTGCACCTGGTCGGCGGAAAGCCCATTCTCTGGCATCTCATGAAATGGTACGCGACCTATGGACACACCGACTTCATCCTCTGTGTGGGCTTCCGGGGCGAATGTGTCCGGAACTGGGTCGGGGACCTCTGCGCCGAACACCTCGACGAGCCGACGGCGCTGCCCGGTGTGCCGCGACAGCATCTGCTCGACGGCGAGGCTGCCGGGTGGTCGATCACGATCGTCGACAGCGGCCTGCGCGTGCCAGTCGGACAACGGCTTCGGGCGGTGCGAAGCCTCGTCGGCGCCGAGGATCTCTTCCTCGCCAACTACGCGGACGGCCTGTCCGACGTCCCGCTGCCAGAGCTGATCGACGAAGCTCACCGCTCCGATGCCGTCGCCACCCTGCTCGCGGTGCGGCCACCCGAGACCATCCACACCGTCGACTTCCGGCCGGACTCGACCGCGATCAACAGGATCGCGCCCATGGCGGAACAGGAAATCTGGATCAATGCGGGCTTCTTCGTCCTGCGGCCCACCGTCTTCGACCTGATCCATCCAGGCGAGGATCTGGTGGATGCGCCCTTCACCCGGCTCGCTCGGGCGGGCAGGCTGGGTGGTTATCGCTACCGCGGGTTCTGGCGGGCCATGGACACGGCTAAAGATCGTCTCATCCTGGACGAGCTGTGGAGTTCGGGCGTCCGGCCGTGGGCCATCTGGGAGGCTCCGGCGCGCGACCGATTCGTCCCCTGGCGGCCCCAGGTGTGACCGTGACGCGGGTGCCGGATGGCGAATGCCGGATGGCGAATGCCGGATGGCGGGTGCCCGCGACAGTCCTGCCGGTGATGTCATCGGCCGCCCCGGACGGCACCGTCCGGCCGCACTACGGAACGCACTGGTTCATATTCGAACGTATGTGCTAGCATGGGATGCGTTCCGTCGGTTGAGCCGCACCGCTTGTTGCACCCCACCGCGTCAGCCCTGCCACGTCAACCCTGCCACGTCAACCCTGCCACGACAGCCGGCCAAGGAGAACAAACGATGACCACATCAGTCGAGCCGATCCCCACCGACTACCCCGTGATCACCCCGTACCTGCACGTCGACGGCGCGGCCGACGCCATCGATTTCTACACGCGGGTTTTCGGCGCAACCGAGCGGATGCGTATGGCCGCGCCAGACGGAAAGATCGGCCATGCGGAGCTCACGATCGGCAGTTCTATGATCATGCTGTCGGACGAATACCCCGAAATGGACGCGGCGGGCCCGAAGACCGTGGGCGGAACGCCGGTCACCATCCACGTGTACGTGGCGGACGTGGACGCGACCTATGATCGTGCAGTCAAGGCCGGCGCCAAGAGCCTGCGCCCGGTCGAGAACCAGTTCTACGGCGACCGGGCCGGGCAGTTTGAAGACCCGTTCGGGCACCGGTGGAGCGTGGCGACCCACATTGAGGACGTTCCAGCCGAGGAGCTGTCCCGCCGCGCCGCCGAAGCCATGGGCGCCGCGGCCGGCAGCCAAGGCTAGGTGGTCGGTGGATCTTCAATCGCGCTGATCAGACAGGTGGGATCGACCGTCTCTCCGATCATGAGAGGTCGCTGGCGACGGACGGAGTTCAGGACTCGGCGTTGCGGACGAGCTCGTCGGCTTGGGCCGGCCACCAGATGCCGGCCGAGGGGTTGTTCCGACCGCACTCCCCGTCGCTGGCCCCTGGAACCTTGATCCAGAGCAGGGCGTCCGCCCGCGGGCTGCCGGTGGCGGTGGTCGGCGCAGCCCCGAGTCCTCGGCCCGGCGGGTTGCACCAGGGATCCTTGATGGTGGCGGCGGCCGGGCCGCGTCCGTTGCGTGAGGTGTCGACGACGAAATGGGCACCACCGGCCAGCGCCGAGATCACTTCGGCGCGGGCCACCTCGTCCCGGGTCCGGTAGTAGTTCGACACGTTGACCGCGAAGCCGCGGGTCCGTCGCACGCCAGCCCGGCTCAGCCGGTCTGCGATGACCGGTGCCGCCGTCCATCCGCAGTGGGCGCCGTCGAGGTAGACGCTGGTAGCGGCCAGTCTGCCGTAGACGTCAACAGCGTCGTTCAGCAACTGGTAACGCTCCTGCTGGTCGGCCATGGACAGACTGTCCATCTGTGCCAGCGAATCCGGCTCCAGGATGACGACGGCCGCACGCGTGCCGATTCCCGCCGCCACCTGCCGCGTGAACGCCCGGTAGGCGGCGGCATCGGGTTCTCCGCCGGCGGAAAACCCGGAACCGATATCGCGGTGCGGGATCGCGTAGACCATGAAGACCGCCGTCGCCCCCGCCCGCTCCGCTTGCCCGCTACGCGCCGTTACCTCTGTCTGGACGCCGTTACCCAGCCAGTCCCCAACCGAGAAAGCGATCGGCCTGGCTGCGATCGCCGTGGCGCTCGCAGCGTTGGCGGCGTCCTGACGTGCGGCCACGGCCGGTTGACTGTTCGGATCGACGAGGAATGGCGCGCGGGGCGCGGGGCCGTGCGGACCTCCGCCCGCCACGGCGCCTCGACCGGCCGGGTCGCCGGCGGGGCACTGCGCGCCCACCGCACGAAGCGACGCGGTAGCGGTCCGTGTCGCACCTCCAGTGCCACATCCGGTGACAGCCACCGTGGCGCTGAGAGCCACTGCTGTCATCAGACTGGCGACTCGGGGTGGACGGTGCCCGGTCCGACGCCGGGCGGCCTCGACCTGCCGGACCATCCTGGCGATCAGTACGGCCACGCTCATCCCACCTGGACCCAGGTGGCGACGGACGGAACGCCCGCACCGTTGGTTACAAACAGCATGTACCAGTCTGACGGTAGAAGGTTGGAGTTGCGGGGTACGCTCAGTGTGACCCTGCTGTCGACCTGCCGAACGACGGGTAACGCCACCGACCGCTGCTCGGTGTCGGTCACGTGGGTGTAAGCACCCGGGCGGATCAGACGGGCCTTCGCCACCGGCTGCGATGACTCCACGGTGATGGTCGAGCCCCGGGGGATCTGCGTCGGTGCTGATGTGATCGTCGGACGCTCACCTCTGTAGAGGTAGCCGGGCGAGTACACCTCGACCCGGGTCTCGAACGCGTTGTCGTCGCTCAATGGATTCGAGCCGAACACGGCCACCCGCCCGTCCGGAAGCAGAAGGTACTCGGAGTGGTAATCACGGCCGACATGCGGGTCTGCCGCCGCGGTGAAGGCGTTCGTGTCCGGGTGGTAGATCTCGGCTGTCCGGGAGTCGTCAGCCCGATAGGCGGTGGAACCACCGGAGACGAACACCGTGTCGTCGGGCAGAATCACCGCGCCGGGATACCGTTTCGCCTCAGCCATGTCGGGGCCACGCCGGTAGGTAGGATCAGGCGAATCAAGATCTACAATCGCGGTCCGGGCCGTCGCCGTCTGGGTGTCGCCGACCCCGCCACCGGCAATGAACATCACCTTCTGCTCCTGTGCCGGCGCAAGCATGATTGTCCCTGCCGTCTCGTTGAGCTCCGGCTCGGGCAGCCCGTCGACCGGTTGGAAGGCGTTGTTCACCAGGTTCCACAGGCCGGGCTGGCGCTCTGCGACGCCCGCCGGGCCATAGCCGGCGTTGGCACCGGAGAAGAACAACCGGCCGTCGCCGGCGAGTAGCAGGGACGGATAGGTGGGAAAGACCTTCCGGAGATCCGGATGATCATTCCACGTCCTGACGGCAGGGTTGAACGACTCGGTGTTGCCCTGATCGATGTTGCCGTTGTCGTCGAGGCCGGAGACGGCGACGACCAGGCCGTTGGCAAGGGTTACCAGCGTCGGGTACCACCGGGCGTGGTTCAGATCGCCGGTCTTCTCATACCGCTCGGTCGCCGGATCGAAAATGTAGGAGTCCTTCAGCCCCTCGTACTCGTGCTTCTTTCCGTCCGGAGCGTCCGCCGCCAGGAGTTCATACTTCTTGGTCCCGCCGGCTATCAGCAGATTACCATCGGGGAGAAAGGCGTGCCCCGCGCAGAAGACATCCCAGGGTGTGTGGACATCGGCAAATGTGTTCGCGATCGGATCCCACAGCACGGTCCTGAACTTTTTCGCGTCGAAATTTCCCTGGTCGTTACCGGAGCCGGCCATGAGCAGGACCTTCCCGGTGCGCAACATCGCCGCGTGAATCGACCGCGTGGCACTGTCCGCGACAACATCCCAGCGCCCGTAAGCACGCATGTAGTCCGGCCGGTGGGACTGCCACTGTTCGTACCGGGTGGCAGTCCACGACACGGCAAACGGGCCGTTGCCCACAATGATGGCGAACAGGAATGCACCCAACCGCAGGATCCGCCACCGACGCAGCCGCTTGGCCTGAGCCGACGATGTCAGCACCGCAGCCATCAGGTGAGCTCCTCAAGCAGACCGTCGCGGGACACGCGCCGGCGCCGCGGCCGGAGCTTCATCGTGACATCCTCCATATAACCTTCCGCCGCCGAATACCCCCCCGCCGCCGAATTAGCGGCGTACACCGAATCGTGGGGGGAAACCGGACTGCGGGGAGACATCGAATTACGGGGAGACACCGAATTACGGGGAGACACCGAGTTACGGGCCGACAATGAATGGCCCCTGGGCACCGGCCGCACGCCTGGCGGATGTGGCCAGCTCCCCCGTTCGACCGATGCTGCCGGTCTGACCACCTTCTGCGTACTCTCCCCGTCGAGCCGACCGGGATTCCCCGGCGCGGACATGGGCTCGGGACGAGCCAGTCGCCGGGTGGTCTCCTCGCGGTAGACCCCCGGCTGCACCGTGGACCATATGGCCGGCGACTGCGACTGCGACTGCACCGGCACCGGCACCGGCCCGGGGATTTGAGCGGGCGATGGGCCGGCGATTGTGGACACGCACCACATGACAACGGGTGTCAGGCAGATGAGCAGGGAGAGCGCCGCCCAGACCATGTTGGCCGGATACACATGACCGAAGGTCGCCGCGATGGTGATGGAACCAGCGGAGACCACTGCCCAGAAGAGATGTTTCCGAAAAGTCACGAGCCGATCGGGGCTGGCGCTGTTCCCCTTGGGCGTAACCACGAACCCGAGCGGGCGCCGCAACAACGCGCCTACAAAGGCGGTCGAATAAAAGGGGGTACACAGCATCGAGACAAAGATTCCGGAGATACCGGCGGTCCCCTTCTCCTCATGCGGACTGATGTTGAAACGCCGCAGCCAGATGTAAAGGAGAAGTCTGGCCACCGCAACGTCGACGTAGAGGGCCAACCAGGACGAGATGTGCACGGTGACCCCGCTTGACCCCAGCGCCATGTAACTGACGGTTAGCAGCATCCCCATCAGCCAGGTGAGTGCGGCCGTCGGATAGTGCAGCATCAGAATCGAGTAGTGCACGCGGTGGCCCCACGACAGCTGCCGCAGGCGACGCACCGACTCGGTCACCATGACCTCGTTGGCGCCACGGGCCCACCGCAGCTGCTGGCTGAAGAAGTCGGTCCAGGTGGCGGGCCCTTCGCCGACGGCGACGACATCGGGGGTGTACACCGATTTCCACCGCCGGCCGGTTTCCGGGTGGCGCGCACCGTGCACGGCAAGGGATGTGGCCAGATCTTCGGTGATCGAATCCTGGAACCCGCCGATCTGCTCCCACGCGCGGACCCGGTAAGCGTGGTTGGTCCCGACGAACATTCCGCAGTTGAACCGGTTCGCGGCCCGCTGGATTACTGAATGGAACATGTAGTTCTGGGCCTCGGCGCCGCGGGTGAGGAAGGTGCGAAAGTTGCCGTAGACCTGTGGCCCCACCACAAAAGCCACCTCGGGATCCCGGAAGTAGCCGAGCATGCGCGCGGCGAAATTCGGCAGCGGAATGTGGTCGGGGTCGACCGACATGACAACGTCGTAGGACCCGCCATGGGCGGCCAGCCACGAATTGTGGTTACCGTGCTTGGTCCTGGCGCGAAATCGCCCCTTCGGCGCGTTCCACTTCGCCACGCCGTTGCGGGAGAAATGGTGGACTCCGATTTCCGCGCACATCGCCCGGACCGCCGGATCATCCCCTTCGTCGAGCAACCAGATGTCAATCGGCGTGCCATATCGAATCTGTCGGGCCGCGATCAGTGTGTCACGTACGACATCGACTGGTTCCTTTGTCGGCACGATCGTCGTGGTGAAGGCGATCCGCAGGCCTGCCGGCGGCCGGACCGGTACCGGATTGCGCATGATACACGCGGACCAGCAGAGCGTGATCGAATTGAGCAGCCGGATACCCTCGGAAAGGACGATCATCAAGAACATGACGGCGTTGCCGAGCCGGACCGGGGTCGGCAGGTACGCGCCCTTGGGAAAGTGATCCGGCTGGACCAGCCACACGAAGAACAGCGACGATAATCCGACGGTGGCCAGCAGCAGCGGCACAACCATCCACAGTTCCCGCCCCACCATCACCCGGCGATAGGTGACCCGATATTTTCCGTCCGCAGCCGGCAGCGTGAGCGGACCCGCGAGATTCGAAGAGGACGTGTAGTCGTAGGCCAATTCTATTCCAATAGGTCATGCCGCCAACAGGTTCGAAGCGGCGCCACGGCACGCGTCACATGCCGTTCCGCGACGCACGAACCCACCGGGGACGGGGGGAACGCCACCAAGATCGGCCCGTTCTCGACATGTGGGACCGGTTGTGATCCGACGATTCCCGGGTGGAGCGACCAACCAGCTGCCATCCGACCCCGCCGAGGATGAGCGCGCCACCGGCCGCGAGGCTGAGCCACAGGCCCGGACCCACATGCGCTGCGGCCACCGGATGGTCCGTCTGGAAGGTACCGATCCGTAACCGGAGGAGTTCCGCAGCCACGGAATCCCCCGCATTGATCGTGACAGCGGCGAGGACCGCGATCGCGAGACCGGCCGGCGCCAGCACAAGGGTCAGCGGACGCGCCCACCGCGAATCCCGCGGCACCACGCTGGATACGGCGCAGACAACACCCAGGACCAGCACGACCATGCCGTTGGACGACAACTCCACCCCGGACCGGCTGACGGGGAGGAGCACCGCCCCGCGATCGGACAGCGTCGCGCCCGTCCACGGCAGCAGTGCCCCCGCCGCCGCGGTGACCCCCGCGAGACCACATCCCGAAATGATCAAATCGGCGGCACGGGACCTGGATGCGGACTCAGCGCCCACGCATGGGCTGTCCGACTCGCGAATCGACAATCCGTCCCCTTCGACACCGTCATGACTACACCCACCCAATGGGTACCTGATCTCGCACAACCACGCCCGAACTTCGCATGATCGTGTATGCAACCGGTAACAGGATGTCCAGACGTGTCCGTTGCTGGGTGAGAACCGTATCCCGACGTCAGAGCACCAGATGGCCGTCGCCGACGCCCACCCAGGTCGTCGAGGTGAGCTCGGTGAGGCCCATCGGCCCGCGAGCGTGCAGCTTCTGCGTGGAGATGCCGATCTCGGCACCGAAACCGAACCGTTCACCGTCGGTGAAGCGGGTTGAAGCGTTGACCATGACCGCGGCGCTGTCACAGGTCGCGATGAACCGGCGGGACGCATCCAGCGACCGGGTGACGATCGCCTCGGTGTGCCCGCTGCCCCACTGGCGGATGTGGGCCACGGCGTCGTCCAGGGAGTCCACCACCCGGACGGCCATGTCCAGCGACAGATACTCGGTGGCCCAGTCCTGCTCCGTCGCGGGCAGCACCGCGGGGTCGTGGGAGCGGACCGCGTCGTCGCCGTGGACCGTCACCCCGGCCTGGCGCAGCGCCACGAGCACCCGGGGCAGGAAGACCTCGGCGACGCCAGCGTGCACCAGCAGCGTCTCGGCCGCGTTACACACCGACACCCGCTGGGTCTTCGCGTTGAGAACGATCGCCAACGCCATGTCGAGATCTGCGTCGACGTCGACGTATACATGGCAGTTGCCGACCCCGGTCTCGATCACCGGAACGGTGGACTCCGCCACCACGGCACGGATCAGACCGGCCCCACCCCGCGGGATCAACACGTCCACCAGACCACGCAGGCGCATGAGGTGTTTGACGGACTCGTGGTCGGCACCGGGCACGAGCGCAACCGCGTCGGCGGGCAGCCCGACCCCGGCCGCGGCATCCCGCAGCACCCCGACCAGCGCCGCATTGGTGCGTGCGGCCGAAGCGCTGCCGCGTAGCAACACGGCGTTGCCGCTCTTGAGACACAGCCCGGCCGCGTCCACCGTCACGTTCGGACGCGCCTCGTAGATGATCCCGATCACGCCGAGAGGCACCCTGACCTGGCGCAGCTCCATCCCGTTGGGCAGCAACCGACCACGAACCACCGTGCCGACCGGGTCGTCGAGGGCCGCGACCCTACGCAGACCGTCGGCAATGGCGACAAGGCGGTCCGCGCTGAGGGTCAGCCGGTCAACCATGGCCTCGCCGGTGCCTGCGCCGCGGGCGGTGGCGACATCCCCGGCGTTGGCATGGAGAATCTGTTCGCTGCCGGCAATCAGGGCGTCCGCCATCGCGTACAATGCGCGGTCCTTGTCCGCGCGGGACAACGGCGCGAGGACGGCCGCGGCCGCACGGGCCCGGACCGCGGTCTCGCGGACATCCTCCGCAAGGGTGTTCATGACCAGTTCCTCCCGACCCGGCGGCCGGCACGCGGCACGCGGCTACGAGGTTACCGGCCCTGCGCAGTGCAGCGCGTTCGGCGCGGCGCTGCGGACCCCGGGCTCCAAGGCGGGACGGCAACCATCCACCCGGGACCCGCGTGTGGAACTGTCGGAGGCTCGCCCTACCGTGCATGGCATGCTCGTGCTGCACACATCCGACTGGCATCTTGGCCGGGCCCTGCACCGGTTCGACCTGTCAGCGGCCCAGGCCGCGTTCGTCGACCACCTCGTCGAGGTCGTCCGGGCCGAGCAGGTCGATCTCGTCCTCGTCAGCGGGGACGTGCACGACCGGGCCATCCCGCCGGTCGCGGCCATGCGGCTGTTCGACGAGGCGCTCTCGCGGATACGCGACGCCGGCGCGCAGATTGTGGTGATCAGCGGTAATCATGACGCCCCCGCACGCCTTGGTGACAAGGCGGGGCTACTCGATCCCCGGGTCCGCATCCGCACGGAGGTGGCCGGCATCGCCGACCCCGTAACGGTCGAGGACTCCCACGGCCCGGTCCACGTCTATGCCCTTCCCTACCTTGAACCGGCTGCGGTCGCCACGACCCTGACGGATGCGGTACCTGCCAGCGCGATACCTGCCAGCGCGGTACCGGCCAGGACGACGCCGACCCACGCCGCAACCATGCGACGGGCGATGCGTGCCGTGCACGCCGCACGGGCCCGCTACGGGGGGCGCAGCATCGTCTGCGCCCACGCATGGGTGAACGGCGGCGAAAGCAGCGAGAGTGAGCGCGACATCACTGTCGGCGGGATGGCGGCCGTCCCAGCGGAACTGTTCAGCGGGATCACCTACACCGCCCTCGGCCATCTCCACCGGCCGCAGACACTGCGTGACGGCATGCGCTACAGCGGCTCGCCGCTGGCCTACTCGTTCTCGGAGGCATCCGACACCAAGTCGTCCCTGCTCGTCGAGCTGGACGCGACCGGCCTGGCCGGGGTCGAGGAGATCCCGGTACCGGTACACCGCAGGCTCACCCGGCTGCGGGGCCAGCTGGCCGAGCTCATGACCTCGGCCGTCCACGACGCACACACGGATGACTTCGTCTCGGTCGTGCTCACCGACCCGATCCGCCCGATGGACGCGATGACGACGCTGCAGCGCCGGTTCCCCTTCGCGCTCACCCTGAGCCATGAGCCGGCCGTCGGCCCGGTCGCCGACGGGCTCGATTACCGGCAACGGATCGCAGGGCGCACCGACCTGGCCATCGCCGAGGCCTTCGTCACACACGTACGGGCTGAACCGAGCGAGCGCGAACGGTCGTTGCTGCGGGCCGCGCTGGACGACGCCCGACTGTCCGAGGATGCCGCCTGATGCGTCCCCACCGGCTGGAACTCACCGCCTTCGGGGCGTTCCCCGATGGTGTCGAACTGGACTTCGACCGGCTGCGGGCAGGCGGTCTGGTGCTGTTGTGCGGCGAGACCGGCGGGGGGAAGACCACCCTGCTCGACGCGCTCGGGTTCGCCCTGTACGGCACCGTCCCGGGCCTGCGCTCCCGCGCGCGGGACCTGCGGTCGCACCATGCCGATACCAGGACCGAACCGTGGGTCCGGCTGGAGTTCAGCCTGTCCGGTCGGCGCTACCGGATCGCCCGCACCGCCTCCTGGGAACGACCCAAACGCGGCGGAGGCGGCAGCGTGCGGGTGAACCCGACCGCGCTGCTCGAACGGTGGGCCGAGCCCGGCTGGGAGGTTGTGGCCCAGCGCAACGATGACGTGGGTCTGGAGATCAGCCGGCTACTGGGCATGACCGCCGAACAGTTCTTCCAGGTGATCATGTTGCCGCAGGGCCACTTCGCCGATTTCCTGCAGGCCGACCACGATGCCCGGGAACGGTTGCTCAAGCGATTGTTCGGAGTCGACCGGTTCGAGCACGCCGAGCAGTGGCTCGTCGAGCATGCCAAGATCGCGGATGAGAGGGTGACCAGCGCGCGCGGGGAGCTTGCCCGGGTGGTGGCACGCGCAGCGCAAGCCGCGGAGTCGGCGGAACCCGCCGACCCCGAGTCCGACCCGGAATGGGTCGCCCGCCTGGCCGCCGGCGCAGCAGCCGCCGCGACGGCCGCAGGCGATCGGGCCGCTGTTGCGGCGCAAACCCGTCGGCGCGCCGAGGACGCCCTTGAGCAGACTCGCCATCTCGCCGAGCGCCAGTCCGAACGGCGCGACCTGGTCGCGCGGCTTGAAACACTTGAAGCGGAGCTCACCGTGGTGACGACGACGGCCGCGGAACTCGACGCGGCGCAGCGCGCCAATCCGGTGCGCCGTGCCGTTGACCACGTGGAGGAACGCGTGGACAACCTCGAGCAAGCGCGTCGTGTCCAGGAGGCTGGACGCAACCGGCTACGACTGCTCGGTGCCCGCCACGACGCCTCTGTCGACGAGCTGGCGCGGCTGGCCCGCCTCGCCCACACCGACGTGGGACGTCTGGAGCAGCTCTCCCACGTCCTGGCCGGGGCGGAAGCCGACGATGCCGGCGCACAGGCTGCCGACGCCGACGCCGGGACTCATGCGGCAGCGGTCGCCAGGCTCACCGAATACCTGCGGACCGACCTGCCCCAGCAGCGCCAGGTCCTTGACGCCAGGCTGGACCGGGCCCGTGCCGGCGCGGCGGCGCTGCCCGGGGTGCGGGAACAGGCCCGGGTGGCCACAGAACTGGCCATCACCGTGCTGCAACGCCACGACGCCACGGCCCGTGCCCACGAGGCGGAGCGAGCCGCCCGCGACGCCCACACCCGGGCCGGCGACATCCGCCGGCAGCGGTTCGACGCGATCACCGCGGAGCTGGCCGCCGCGCTCGTCGACGACTCCCCCTGCCCGGTCTGCGGGTCGTTCGTGCATCCCGACCCGGCCGAAGTTCGGGCGGACCATATCAACAAGGACGACGAGCTGGCCGCCGAAGCCGAGGCCGGCCGGCTGGCAGCGACGGCAACCGGCGCGCGCCGCGACGCAGACCGGCTCGATGGACGAATCCGCACGCTGCGCAGTGAACTGACCAACCGCGGGGAGCCCGCCCGGGCGACGGCGGACATGATTTCGGCACACACGGACGGCGAATCGTCCCGGGCGGTCGAGTCGTTCGCGACGGTCACCGTGGTCGGAATCATCGACTCGGCGTCGCACGGCGACGGTGGCAGCACCGGCGACGCCAGCGATGTCGCTGGTGGCCATGACAGTCACCGCAGCGCCGCTGACGCCGGCTCGTGGCGCCCGGCGCTGCCGGCTGCTCCCGAGATTCCCGCCGAACGTCCCGCCGAGGAGTTCGAGCGGACCGCGGCAGAGCTCGCCGCGCATGCCGAGGCACTCGCCGCCGCCGCGGACGACGTCCCACTCGCCGAGCGGGCGCTGGCCCTGTTCCGCGAGGAGGAGACCCGGGCAACCGCCGAGTTGGCCGGCCACTCATCGGCCCGGAAACTCGCCGCTACCCACGCTGAGGAATTCCGGACACGAGCCGCCCGGGCGCGTTCGGGCATCCCACCTGAGCTTCGGGACGCCGACCAGCTGGCAGCCCGTCAGCGTGAGGTCGCACAGTTCGCGGACGCGTACGCCGAATGCCACACGGCTGCCGCCGCGACGGCGTTGGCGCAGGAGGAACACCGTCGGGCGGTGGCCACGGCCGACGGCGACGCCCGCGCTGCGGGCTTCCCGGACGCGGCGACCGCCCGGGCCGCCTGCCGGGACGAGCGCTGGCTCGCCGAGGCCCGGACGCAGTTGGAGGCCCACCGAGACGACCTGGTTGCGGTGCGGTCCCGGTTGGCCAGCCCCCAGCTGGCCGTTGACCTGCACGCGCCGGCACCGGTGGCCGATCATGTGGCCGCCACGCTGGGCGCCCGGGACGCCCATGAGGAGGCCCTTGCCGACGCTGCGCGTGCTGGCGACCGGGCCAGATGCCTGTTCGATCTCGTTGCGGTCTTCGCCGCGGCGTTCGCGGCCGTGGCACCGTTGCGCGATGCCGCCGAGCACGTGCGCGGCCTCGCCGATGTGGCCGTGGGGCGAGGTGAGAACCGCCAGGGCATGCCCCTGTCGAGCTTTGTGCTCGCAGCCCGTCTCGAGGAGGTCGCAACCGCGGCGAGCGGGCGGCTGTCGGCGATGAGCGGCGGCCGGTTCACCCTGGTCCACGACGCCGGTGAACGCCGCGACCGACGCCGCCGAGCCGGGCTCGGGCTGCTCGTCGAGGACGCCTGGACGGGCCGGCGGCGTGACACCGCGACCCTGTCCGGTGGGGAGACCTTTCAGGCCGCGCTGTCCCTGGCGCTGGGGCTCGCCGACGTGGTCACCGCCGAGTCCGGCGGTCAGGCCATGGATGCGCTGTTCATCGACGAGGGCTTCGGCAGCCTCGACCCCGACAGCCTGGAGGAGGTCATGAACGTCCTGGACGACCTGCGCTCCGGCGGCCGGCTCGTCGGCGTCGTCAGCCATGTCGCCGATCTGCGGCAACGCATCCCCACCCAGATCACCGTCGTCAAGGGCACCCGCGGCAGCCAGGTGCGGACCACCCTGCGCTGACACCAGCCGATCCCGGTTGTCACTGCGCGCGCGATGATTTTTCGAGGTTTGTACGATCAATAACACCGTTTCAGGCGAACAAACCTCGAAAAATCAACTAGGCCGATGATGGTGACGCTGGAGGATGACGAGGTCGTCGCGGTGGACGATCTCACGCTCATAGGATGAGCCGAACTCGGCGGCAAGGTCGGACGTCGAACGACCCAGCATGCCCGGCAGCTCCGCCGCATCGTAGGCGACCAGGCCCCGGGCGACCGGCAGGCCCGCCGGGCTGACCAGGTCCACCGGGTCGCCGGCGGAGAAATCGCCGTCGACCTTCGTGACGCCGGCGGGCAACAGCGACACCCGGCGGTCGACCACCGCGGCCACCGCGCCGTCGTCAAGAAAGAGCCGGCCCTGCGGGATTGTCGCGTGCTCCAGCCACAGCAGGCGGGACGCCCGGCGCGGTCCGGTCGGGTGGAACACCGTGCCCACCTCGGCGCCGGCAAGGGCGTCGGCTGCGTTCTCCGCCGACGTGATGATGGTCGCGACCCCGCCCGAGGCGGCCATCCGAGCTGCTTCGATCTTCGTTGCCATACCCCCGACCCCGACTCCGGCGCTGCCGGTGCCCCGGGTGCCGACCCCGTCGAGATCCGCATCGGTCCGAACCTCGCGGACCATGGTGGCCGGGCCGCGCCGCGGATTGGCGTCATAGACACCGTCCACATCGGACAGCAGGACCAGGAGATCCGCGGAGACGAGATGCGCGACGATCGCCGCGAGGCGGTCGTTGTCGCCGAGGCGGATCTCCTGCGTGGCAACGGCGTCGTTCTCGTTGACGATGGGCACGACACCGAGGTCCAGCAGCCGGTCCAGGGTGGTCCGGGCGTTGCGGTAGTGGGTGCGGCGGATCACATCGGTAGCGGTGAGCAGCACCTGGCCGACCCGGTGCCCGGCCGTCCCGAACTCGGTGGCATATCGGTGCACCAGAATGCTCTGACCGACGCTCGCCGCCGCCTGCAGGGTCGCGAGATCCCGGGGACGCCGGGCCAGCCCCAGTGGCGCGAGGCCTGCGGCGATTGCACCCGAGGACACCAGTACCAACCGGCCGGCGCGTGCCACCAGCGCTCGCACCAGGGCATCGAGACGGTCACCGTCAATACCGCCGCTCGCGGTCGTCAACGACGACGATCCCACCTTCACCACGACCCGGTCAGCCCGGATCACAAAGTCACGAATGGTCACGAGTCGACCCTGTCACGAGTCGACGTCGTCATCCCACCCGCCTCCGGCGTCGCGATCAGCCGCCCGGCGGGCGAACCGCTGGGCCCTGGTCAGTCGGGTGGTGGCGGTGAGCCTGTCGTCACTGCCACGCGGGCCGAGGGTGGCGCCGGCCGCAACGGGCTCGCCGCCTCGCGAACCACCGGCAACAGACCCGCCGGAAACGGAGTCGGCGACAACGGAGTCGGCGACAACGGATCCAGCCGCAACAGATCCGGCGGCAACAGAATCGGCAACCAGGGCATCGCGACGGGCGGCGCGCCCACCACGTCCGCTCAGGTGCGGTTCCCAGTCAAAAGTGACGTCACCGATGGTAACCGCGACTCCGGACTCTGCCCCCATCCGGGCAAGCTCGGCCTCCAGCCCGAGACGGGCCAGCCGGTCGGCGAGGAAACCGATCGCCTCATCGTTACCGAAGTCGGTCTGACGCACCCATCGCAGCGGCTTGGCACCGGTCACGACGAATCCGTCCTCGTGCGCGCGGACGGTGAAGTCGGCCTCATCGACCGCACGGGGACGCAGAACGACCCGCGGGGAGAAGTGCGTCGGCATGGCTGCCCGGTGTGCGGCAACCTGTTCGGCCAGGGCGAGTGAGAGCGCACGGACGCCCTCACGGGTGGCGCTGCTCACCGCGAACACACCCAGCCCGCGAGCGGCGATCTCGGCCGTGACCAGTTCCGCCAGGTCACGGCCGTCCGGAACATCGATCTTGTTCAGAACGACCACCCGCGGCCGGTTCGAGAGGTCCGCGGAGTACGCAGCCAGCTCCGCCTCGATGACGTCGAGATCGCTGACGGGATCACGGCCGGGTTCGAGCGTAGCGCAGTCCAGCACATGCACGATGAGCGAGCAGCGTTCGATATGACGCAGGAACTCAAGGCCCAGGCCGCGCCCGGAGCTGGCCCCGGGGATCAGACCTGGGACGTCGGCCACCGTGTACGGGGGAAGGTCACCGGCCAGCGCCACGCCGAGGTTCGGCACGAGGGTGGTGAAAGGGTAGTCTGCGATCTTGGGCTTGGCCGCGCTGAGCACCGAGACCAGCGAGGACTTACCCGCGCTGGGAAAACCCACCAGCGCCACATCCGCGACGGTCTTGAGTTCCAGGACGGCGTCAAGCTGCTCCCCCGGCTCACCGAGCTCCGCGAACCCCGGGGCCTTGCGCCGGGCGGAGGCCAGCCCCGCGTTGCCGCGACCACCGCGGCCGCCACCGGCGAGGACCAGGTCACTCCCAACGCCGACCAGGTCCGCGATCTGCTCGCCGTCCGGCCGCAGGACGACAGTGCCGTCCGGCACCGACAGCACGAGATCCACACCGTCGGCGCCGTGCCGGTTGGAGCCCTGACCCGGACGACCGCTCGAGGCCCGCTGATGGGGATGGAAGTGGAAGTCGAGCAGGGTCGTCACGCTCGGGTCGACCCGGAGGATGACGTCCCCGCCACGACCGCCGTTGCCGCCGTCCGGGCCGCCGAGCGGTTTGAACTTCTCGCGATGAACCGAGGCGCAGCCATTCCCGCCATCCCCTGCGATGACGTGAAGGATAACCCGGTCGATGAAGGTGGGCACAGCTGCCTTTCTCCATCGTCGTTACGTCACTCGCCGCACGTCACTCGCAGCGCGCCCGCCGTGGAACCTGCGGACGCACGAACGACCTCATCTCACGCCGGCATCGACCCAGTTGATCGGATTGCCGCCGACCTCAGGCGGCCACCAGCTCCTCCACGGAGATGATGTTGATGACCCGACGACCCCGACGGGTACCAAACTGGACATGCCCGGCGACCAGCGCGAACAGCGTGTCGTCACTGCCCCGGCCCACCTGCGAGCCGGGGTGGAAGTGCGTGCCCCGCTGGCGAACAATGATCTCGCCCGCCTTGACATACTGACCACCGAAACGCTTGACACCGAGCCGCTGCGCGTTGGAGTCACGACCGTTGCGCGAGGAGCTCGCGCCCTTCTTGTGTGCCATGTCCTTCAGGCCTTCCCGGTCTCGATACCGGTCACCCGCAGGCGGGTGAACTTCTGACGGTGGCCCTGCCGCTTGTGATAGCCGGTCTTGCTCTTGAACTTGTGAATCCTGATCTTAGGACCCTTGACGATCTCGACGACCTCCGCGGTCACCTCGACGGACGCGAGCACGTCCCTGTCGTGGGTAACCACGTCGCCGTCGACGAGCAGAAGCGCCGGCAGGTTGACGGCCGCGCCCGGCTCGCCCTTGACGAGCTCGACATCGACGACATCGCCGACGGCGACCTTGTGCTGCTTGCCGCCGCTGGCCACGACCGCGTACACCGGATTCTCCTTGCTGAAGTCGGACGGGCATCTCCCACACGGCGAAAACACAGCCGTGTCCGGCCCTGATTGCATTAGCTTAACAGGCGCGCACGCCGACCTGACACCGCCGGCCCCGGCATCGGTCAGGGTCTGGGGGCGCATCCCGCCATGGCACCGATGGACCATGGCGTGTCGCCGACTATCGCGCGACCATCGAATCGTCGCGGACCCGCCGATGCCCGTTCGGCTGAGCATCGGATGAGCATCCGGTCGGACGGAGCGGATCGGTGGCACTGTGGCGGTAGGAACGTGGACGAACGGGTACAAGCGCCCGGACTGACGGGGCCGGCGCCCGAGCGGGGCTGGCAGGTGCAACGTGTGGCCGACGGCGGCGCGAAGCAAGATTCTCGCATCGCCCTTCGCCTGGACGGGGGTTGGGTCGCGGTGGGTTGGCAGGTCGTGATCTGGGCGGCTGGTGCCGCCACGGTCACCGCTGTCCTGACCGTGGGCTGGCCGTTGATGACCTCGGCTCGGACGGTCGACCCACGGCGACGGTCAGCCACGATCGCCGCATCCACTGTCATCGTCACAACCGTGATCGGGGTCGCCGTAAACAGCCTGGTGGGCCTGCCTGCCGGAGTGCGCGCGGCGTGGGCGCTGAGCACAGCCTGCGCGGCATGCTGGCTTGCGGTACGTGCTCGCGGGCTTTCGACCGACGCCTTCGCCACCGGTAGGCGGGCACCGGCCCCCGATACCAACAGCGATGCGCTCTCAGCTCAGGATGACGTCGTCCAGGCCCTGGTCGTAGCCTCGTACGCCCTGCAGATGGGCGACAACAGCCGCGCCAGCGCTGCGGTTGACGGCGCACTGCGGCGGTCCCGCGCACGGCTGGACGCGCTCCTGCACGAGGGCGACCCACGCTGCGACCTCGTCCGCAGGGAGCCGGCGCACTACCGTGCCGTCGGCGACGCGTCACCCGTCCGGCACTGAGCTGGCCCCGCCGGCACTGAGCTGGCCCCGCCGAGCTGCCCGGTCCAGCGCCTCGCCCTGGACCGGGCGCCTACCACCGCAGCTCACCAACAAAAAGATCTAGATGGCCTTCGGCGATGCGATCGTGGTTCCTCTCGCACCGCCGAAGGCCAAAGAGCGCCCGGGTCGCTACAGGGTGTGGGCCGCCTCGCCAGCCTCCTGCGGTGCGGCTGCCGCACGCGACGCACGCCGGCGGCCGGCGGCACGTGCGCCGGCCGCTCGGGGACCGTTGGACGACGGCAGCCCCGAACCGCTCGTCGCCCCATCTGACGTCGCCCCATCTGACGTCGCCCCATCTGACGTGACGCCGTCGGACGTGACACCGTCGGACGTGACACCGTCGGACGTCGGCTCCTGCCCGGGTCCGGCGTAAGTCGGGTTCGGATCCGCGCTCACGGCCTGCGGAGCCCCGACGCCGGCGGCCACCGTCTCACCGTTCGGGTCGGCGTCGGCCGCCGCATCTGCCGGCGCATCGTCCGGTGCCAGCGGATCGTCCAGTGCCGGCAGATCCGGCGGACCGGAGGCCCGCCCGGGCGGCGCAGCCTGGCCGTCCAGATGCACGATGACACCACGCCCACCGCAGTGGGCACAGGGCTCGCTGTACGCCTCGAGCAGCCCCTGGCCCACCCGCTTGCGGGTCATCTGCACCAGCCCGAGACTGGTGACCTCGGCGACCTGATGACGGGTACGGTCCCGACCGAGGCATTCGGTCAGGCGCCGCAACACAAGCTCGCGGTTGCTCTCCAGGACCATGTCGATGAAGTCGATGACGATGATGCCACCGATGTCACGGAGCCGGAGCTGACGGACGATCTCTTCGGCGGCCTCCAGGTTGTTCTTGGTAACGGTCTCCTCGAGATTTCCGCCTTTACCGGTGAACTTGCCGGTATTGACGTCGATGACGGTCATGGCCTCGGTCCGGTCGATCACGAGTGATCCCCCCGACGGCAGCCAGACCTTGCGGTCAAGGGCCTTGGCAAGCTGCTCGTCGACGCGGTACTCGTCGAACACGTCAACCGTGTCGGCATGCCGGCGGACTCGCTCGCGCAGGTCCGGCGCCACCATGTCGACATAGTCCTCGATCATCGTGGCCTCCTCGACTCCCTGGACCACCAGCTCGGCGAAATCCTCGTTGAAGATGTCCCGAATGACCCTGATCACCAGGTCGGGTTCGCCGTAGAGCAATGCGGGGGCGGTGGCCTTCCCCGCCTTGCGGCGGATGTCCTCCCACTGGGCCGACAGCCGAGCGACGTCCAGCGCGAGTTCCTGCTCGCTGGCGCCCTCCGCCGCGGTCCTAACGATCACACCGCCGTTCTCAGGAGTGATCTTCTTGAGGATCGTCTTCAGACGGGCGCGCTCGGTATCGGGAAGCTTCCGGCTGATCCCCGCGTTCTGCCCATCCGGCACGTACACCAGATATCGACCGGGCAGACTCACCTGGCTGGTCAGGCGAGCACCCTTGTGCCCCATCGGGTCCTTGGAAACCTGAACGACGATCGACTGGCCCGACTTCAGCACCTGTTCGATCTTACGGGGCCGCCCGTCGAGCCCGGAGGCGTCGTAGTTGACCTCCCCGGCGTAGAGGACGGCATTGCGGCCCTTGCCGACGTCGACGAACGCCGCCTCCATGCTCGCAAGCACGTTCTGGACCCGGCCGAGATAGACGTTCCCGGCATACGACCAGGAACTCGCCCGGGTCACGAAATGCTCGACAAGCACCCCGTCCTCAAGCACCGCGATCTGCGTACGGTCACCGGCGTTGCGCACGACCATGCGTCGCTCGACGGCCTCGCGACGGGCCAGGAACTCGGCTTCGGTGACGATCGGCGGACGGCGGCGGCCGTTGTCCCTGCCCTCCTTGCGACGTTGGCGCTTCGCCTCCAGCCTGGTCGAACCGCTGACCCCGCGCACCTCGTCGTCCCGAACGCGGTTTTCGCGAACATGTACAACCGTGGCCGGGGGGTCGTCCGGGGCGATGTCGTCCGGGATCGCGGTGCCATCCCGGCGACGCCGCCTACGGCGCCTGCGCGAGCTTCCCACCGGCTGGTCCTCGTCGTACCCGCCCGCCGCTGCGCCCGCCGCTGCGCCCGCCGCTGCGCCGGGCGCAAGCCCGGCGCCTTCGGCATCGGAGTCGTCGAGATCATCGTCGTCTCGAGGGTCGCGGGAGTCTCCGGCCTCGATACGGCCTGACCGACCGGACCCGTCACCGTCGTCGAACTCATCCGAACGCGTGCCCGGCCGATCGACGGTGACCGCGAACTCATCGTCGGCGCCCTCGAGCTCCTCGTCGACCCGGGCACGGCCCCTACCTCGGCGGCCTCTGCGGCGGCGTCGCGTTGAATTGTCGCCATCACCGTCACCGTCACCGTCGTCAGCCGCGGCCGGGTCGGGGAGCTCCTCCTCGTCCACGTCGGCGTAGGTCGTGGGGCGGTCGGGCTCGGGCTCGTGGGCCAGGTCGAGAGCGCGCCCGGATTTTGATCGCGGGTTTCCCCCGTTCGTCGCGGTCTGGCCAGGTCCGGCACCGGCCGGCCTGCCGACGCTGTTCGCGGCGTCCGTGTCGGGCACGTCGGCCAGGTCGACGTCGAACGGCGAGGTAGCACGCCGGCGACGACGGGGTACCAGGTCAAGAGCCGCGGTGTCGGGCGCCTGGAAGGTCACCATGGTGACCGCCCGCCCACGGCGCGGACGCACCTGCGAGCCCGCCGGCGGAGGTCCATCCCCGATCACGGGCATGGCACCAGCCACGGGCGGGATACCGGTAAGATCAGATAGCGGCAGCTTCGGTGGCGACGGATCGGCGTCAACCGCCGACCTCATGGTCGACTCTGACGGCTCGCCGCCACCAGGGGAAAGCGTGCCGGGAAGGGGTTCGCTCGCCAGCGAAGCCTCAAGCGAGGCCTCGGTCAGGACGTCCGGCGGAGGTCCTGCGGACCGTCCGGCGGCGCGCCGCCGTCGCGGGGCGGAACGAGTGGTCGGTGTCTCATCGGAGTCTGTCGGGATGTCATCGGGCACGGGTTATGAAGCCTCTCGGGGTCCCCGGGCGCGCTGCTTGCGCAGTCGCGGCCGCTCAGGAACCGCTGTCTCGGTCCGACGGGGTACCGCCGGCGAATCCTGCGACGCCCTGCATCACGCATCGAGTCGACCGACCAGCCGGCCTGCATCGTCGCGGTCCGGCATGAGCGGATCCGCCACGGTGCCGTCCTCCAGCAGCCGACCTTGACCGAGCCGAATCGACTCGGGTGGCACTGGCGGCCGAAAAACAGCGACCACGCAAAGGGCGGTCAGCACGTCGTCGGGTCGCACGGCGGGCGTCGTGTGCCGCACAACCACGTCCAGTATCGCACAGGTGTCGTTCTCCGCACGACAAACCATCGAGACCACTGCCTGACGAACATCGAACCGCCGATGTCCGTCCTTGGTCACCCGCTCCACCTCGACCCGGTCACGGGCGAGAAGCGCGGCCACGGCGGCGGTCAGGTCGCCGAGTCCGACCCCTGGCATCCGCAACCGCCACCGCGACGCGTCCACCAGCTCCGCAAGAGGTGTGGCGGTGACGGGCGCACATGCCAGGACGTCCAGGCCGGGTGGTAACGCGGCGTCCAGAGCCAGTCGCAACGCCTGGGGATCACAGTGTTCGGCCAGTGCGAGCTCCACGTACTCGGCCTCGCTGGCGGCGCCCGTCGGTGCGGCACCGAGCCAGGAGATACGCGGATGCGGGCTGAAGCCGGCCGAGTAGGCCATCGGGATGCCCGCGCGTCGCAGTGCCCGCTCAAAGGTCCTCGCGATGTCGCGGTGAGACAGAAATCGCAGCCGGCCGCGTTTGGCGAAGCGCACCCGCACCCGCGCAACCACGGGCGGTGGTGGCGGACCCTCAGGACGCCGGGGCACGGGCGGGTCCGGTCGGCGTCAGTGGGAGCAGGGTCCGCCCGGTCGGGCCGATCTGGTTTTCGGTCCCCATGGTCGGGCAGACCCCGCAGTCGTAGCAGGGGGTCCAGCGGCAGTCGTCCAGCTCGGTCTCGCGCAGTGCCTCCTGCCAGTCCGACCACAGCCAGTCACGATCGAGGCCGGCATCGAGGTGATCCCAGGGCAGCACTTCGCGTTCGTCGCGCTCGCGGGTGGTGTACCAGTCCAGGGACACGCCGAGTGGTTCCAGCACACGTGCGCAGGCCAGCGCCCACCGCTCGAAGGAGAAGTGCTCGCTCCAACCGTCGAACCGGCCACCGTCACGCCACACCTGTTCGATCACCGCGCCGACTCTGCGGTCACCACGGGCGAGAAGGCCCTCGATGATGCCGGGACGCCCGTCATGGTAACGGAAGCCAATCGCCCGCCCGACCTCCCGATCACCGCGGATGGCGTTGCGCAGCAGCTGCAGCCGATGGTCGGTGACCTCGTGCGAGGCCTGCGCGACCCACTGGAACGGGGTGTGCGGCTTGGGGACGAAACCGCCGATCGAGACCGTGCAGCGGATGTCACGGTGCCCGCTGGCGAGGCGCCCCGCCTTGATCACCTTGCGGGCGAGATCCGCGATCGCGAGCACGTCGTCGTCGGTCTCGGTCGGCAGCCCGCACATGAAGTAGAGCTTGACCTGCCGCCAGCCCTGGGCGTAGGCCGTACTGACCGTGCGGACCAGATCGTCCTCGCTGACCATCTTGTTGATGACCTTGCGCAGTCGTTCGGAGCCGCCCTCGGGCGCGAAGGTCAGTCCGCTGCGCCGGCCGTTGCGGGAGAACTCGTTGGCAAGTGTGACGTTGAACGCGTCCACCCGGGTCGAGGGCAGGCTGAGCGAGGTATGAGTGCCCTCGTAGCGGTCGGCCAGCCCCTTGGCGATCTCGCCTATCTCGCTGTGGTCCGCGCTGGACAACGACAACAGACCGACCTCGGCGAACCCCGACGCATCCAGGCCCCGGGCCACCATGTCGCCGATCGTGCTGATGGTCCGTTCCCGGACCGGGCGGGTGATCATGCCGGCCTGACAGAACCGGCAGCCGCGGGTGCACCCACGGAAGATCTCCACGCTCATCCGTTCGTGCACGGTCTCCGCGAGCGGTACCAGCGGTGCCTTCGGGTAGGGCCAGGCGTCCAGGTCGCTGACGGTGTGCTTGGCCGGGCGCGCCGGCACCCCGGGACGGTTCGCCGTGACCGCTCGGATGCGACCGTCGGGCCGGTAGTCCACATCGTAGAAGGACGGCACATAGGCAAGGCCACGGCGGGCCAGCCGCATGAGCAACTCGTCGCGTCCACCGGGGGAACCCGCGTTCCTGAAGGCACGAACCACGTCTGTGATCGCCAGGACCGCCTGCTCGCCGTCGCCGAGCACGACCGCGTCGACGAAGAGCGCGACCGGTTCGGGATTGAACGCGGCATGTCCACCGGCAATCACGATGGGATGTTCGTCACCCCGGTCCGCGCCGTGCAGGGGGATGCCCGCAAGGTCGAGCGCGGTCAGCAGATTGGTGTACCCCAACTCGGTGGAGAAGCTGACGCCGAGCAGGTCGAAGTCGGCCACCGAACGGTGGCCGTCCACGGTGAACTGGGGGACGCCGTGCTCACGCAGCAGCTCTTCCAGGTCTGACCAGACCGAGTAGGTGCGCTCGGCCAGGACATCCGGCTGCTCGTTGAGGATCTCGTAAAGGATCTGGATGCCCTGGTTGGGCAGGCCGATCTCGTAGGCGTCCGGGTACATCAGGCACCAGCGGACGACCGCGTCCGCCCAAGGCTTGACCTGGGAGTTTCCTTCGCCGCCGAGATAGCGCACGGGCTTGCGGACCCGCGGAAGCAACGGTTCCAGACGGGGGAACAGCGACTGTCCGGACATGCCCGCGAGCCTACGGCACATTCGCCGCCCCCCGCGGCGGCGTCACAGAGCGTAAGGATCGGAACGGGCCCGCAACCGGACATTCTGCAGCAGTCCGACCGCCAACAGGTTCGCGAACATCGACGATCCGCCATAGGAGAGAAACGGTAGCGGCAACCCCGTTACCGGCATGATCCCCAGCGTCATCCCGATATTGACGAACATCTGGAAGGCGAACCAACACACCACACCCGTTGCGATCATCGCTCCAAAGGAGTCACCCGAGTCGAAGGCCGTCGCCAGTGCCCGCCACAGCACCAGCCCCAGTAGCAGCAGGACGCCGCCAGCGCCGAGAAAGCCCAGTTCCTCCCCGGCCACCGTGAACACGAAGTCGGTCTGCTGCTCGGGCACGAACTGACCCTGGGTCTGCGTGCCATGGAACAACCCACGGCCGGTGACGCCGCCGTTGGCGATCGCCGTCATGGCCTGGTCGACGTTGTATCCGGTGGACGAGGCGTTCTGGTTACTTTGGACGAATTGGGTCAGGCGGGCCTCCTGATAGGGCTTGAGCAGGTGGAACTGCAGGATCGCCCCGCCGAACAGAATGCCGAAAAGGATGAGGCCGATCACCCATCGGCTCGGTGCGCCGCTGACCGCGAGCATGCCGAGGATGACGAACACGAAGACCATGAACGTACCGAAGTCCGGCTGCATCATGATCAACAGCATCGGCACGCCAGCCAGCCCCAGGACTCCCACCACGTCCCAGTGGCCGGGATTGAGGCGGATCCCGGTGTCGCGGTCGTCGTGTTTCTCCCCGAGAATCATCGCCACCCCGACGATGAGGGCGACCTTGGCGAACTCCGAGGGCTGCAGTTGAAATCCGGCCGGCAGCACGATCCAGGAATGCGCACCGTTGATCGTGCTCCCCACCAGCAGGACCGCGACCAGACCAACGAGTGATCCCAGGTAGACAAATGGTGCATATGCCCGCAGAATTCGATAGTCCACCACGGTCGCGATACCCGCGAGAACGAGCCCGATGGCCAGGTTGAGCAGATGACGCTTGAGGAACAGCTGCGGGTCTGCGCCGCTGTCGGCCTCGCGGTGCCGGGTGGCGGACCAGACCAGCAGCCCACCGAGAATCGACAGCGCGATCACGGCGATCTGCAACGGCCAGTCCAGCCGGCGCAGCGGCGAATGCCGCCCGGACGCCCGGTCGCGCAGCTGCCCGATCCGACCACGCGGCGGGACCGGGGACGATCGCAAGGCCGTCGGACTCGTCATGAGCGCTCCATCTTTGATCAATTACAACAGCGGGGACCGACCGGTCACGGCGGTCCCCGCCCGACGCGTGCGGGAGCGCGACCGGCGTCCACAGCGGCGGGTTCGCCCCGCGCTGTGGCCGGCGGTGGACCACGCTCGGCGAGCGCGGGAACGCCCACCCCACCGGTCTGCGCGAGCCCCGCAGCCGCGGCGCCACCGGTAGCCGAACCACCACCCGAAGGCGTGGTGGACGGGACAGCCGACTGATCGGGCGGGGCGCCGGCCGGCGTGAACGTCCCGTCCTGCTCCACCTTCGGCAGGTCCGCCGGGGGCACGCCGCCGGACAGGGCCGCGTCGCGCCCGACGCCATAGATGCTCTGGTAGATGGCCTTCACAGCCGGCGCCGCATACTCAGCACCGGTGCCGGAATCCGGGATGGTCACGACCACGACGAACTGCGGGTCGTTCGCGGGCGCGAACGACGCGAACCAGGACGTGTCCTTGGATCCTTCGACTTCGGCGGTACCGGTCTTACCCGCGATCGGAATGGTGTCATTGGGCCAGTCCGCGAACACACCGGCGGCCGTTCCACCGGCCTCGCTGGTCACGCCGTGCAGTGCGGCCCGGATATAGGCGAGTGTCTCGGGTGCGACCGGAAGCCGCCCGACAACCTTGGGCGTGATGGGCATCACGTCCGTGCCGTCCGGCGAGATCACCGCCTTGGCGAGC
>NZ_CAUVXL010000095.1:0-22714 GCF_963555915.1 Protofrankia sp. Cas4 | reverse complement strand
GGGCTGGCTGGTACACCGTCCCGCCGTTGGCGATGGCGGAATAGGCAACCGCGAGCTGCAACGGGCTGACCGAGAGGTACTGGCCCTGACCGATCGCGAACTGGGTCGCTGCACCTCCGTTGTACAGGTAACCGTCAATGCATGCCTCGGCCGCGTACTGGCGGAACCGCTCGGCCTTGGTCGGATCGGCGACCTCCGGGTAGCCGTTCTGTGCCCGGCGACAGTAGGAATCCTTCAGCTGCGTCCAGATCGCCTTCGCACCGTCACGCCCGACGACCGACCCGGCGGCCTCTCCCGGCAGATCAACGCCTGTCCTACTGCCGAAACCCATGGCCCGGGCCATCTTCACGAAGTACTCGTTGGCCGCAGGATAGGGGCCACGGCCGTTGCGAAGTCCGCCGTCGGCGAGCCAGGCGTCATAGGCGAACTTGTCGAAGATGACGTCGCAGGAGATCACCAACGCCTGGTGCAGGGTGATCGGCCCGGCCGATGATCCCTCGAAGTTGTGAAACGTCTGGGAGCCGATCTGCAGCGACGGCCCGCAGTCGTAGTTGCCGCTCGTCGACGCGCCGAGGTTGGTCAACACGGTGGTGGTGGACACGCCCTTGAAGGTCGAACCGGGCGCACTCGAACCCTGGTATGCCCGCGACAGCAACGGAATGCCGTTGGCTGGATCTGATAGCGCCTGGTAGTCGGATTCGGAGATGCCGCCCACAAAAACCGACGGGTCGTATGAGGGCAGGCTGGCCATCGCGATGACACGCCCGGTTTTCGCGTCCAGGACGACCCCGGACGCGGTACGCGCGCGCCCGCCGAGGGAGTCCACGGTTTTCTTCAGAGTCTGCTCGACTGCCTGCTGGACACCGGCATCGATCGAGAGGACCAGGGTGTCGCCACTGCGCGGCGCGCTGGACGAGGCCGTACCCGCGACCCTTCCGAACCTGTCGACCTCAAGGCGCTGCACCCCGTCAGCGCCGCGCAGGGCGCTGTCGTAGGTGTATTCCAGTCCGGCGACACCGACCAGACTGTTGTTGTGGAAACCGTGCCGGCCACCGTCGGAGTCGAGCTGCTCCTGCGTGACCGGGCTGAGATATCCCAGTTCGTGCGCGGCCACCGCCCCGTAGGGGTACTCGCGCACAGCCTGCAGCTCAGCAGATACACCAAGAAACCGGTCGGGATGTTCGATGACGGCCAGCGCCTGGCTCGGGGTGACGTCCTTGGCGACCGGCACCGGCTGGTAGGGCGAACCGTTCCAGCACGGTGGCTTCACGGTGGCAGAGCAGTACTGGATGCGCTTGGTGACATCGGCGACGGACATACCGATCACGTTTGACAAGCGCTCCAGCACTGCCCGCCCGGAGTCCTTCTGCCGGTCGGTCACCGACCGATTCACCGAGATGACCAACGACGTGCGGTTGCGGACGAGGGCACGCCCCCGGTCGTCCACGATCAGGCCGCGGGGTGCGGGTGTAACCACGTCGCGCACCCGGTTGGTCTCCGCGACCTGACGGTAGTGCTCCCCGTTGAGGACCTGCAGAGCCCACAGGCGAGCACCAAGAGTCACGAGCAACGACACGACCAGAACCCGCAGCACAACCAGCCTGATCCCGACGCGGTCGTCCAGCGACCCGTCACCGGACCGCTGCCGCCTCATGGTCGCCGCCGTCTCATGATCGCCGCCATCTCATGGTCCAACCTGTCTCGTCGTGGCCGCCTCATGGTCCCACCCATCCCATCGTGGCCGTCCCATCGTGGCCGCCGGGTCACGGTTGGTCGCGGTGCAGACGCCGCATCCCAGCCATCACCAGCGGGAACAGGAACGGGGTCAGGACCAGCGAGTAGAGCGCGGCACCGACCGAGCGCAGGAGCACCTGCGTTCCGGCCAGGCTGGCATTGCCGAGAATGCCGGCCACCGCCGCATGGCCGGCCGTGCCCAGCGCTGAGGCGGCCGCCGCCGCGGCCATGGGGACGTGGGCCGTCCGCCCGATCTCGCCGTGGGCCAGTCCCACGCCGTAGCCGACCAGACAGAAGACCATCGCGGTCTGGCCGAGAACGTGCGTCGAAAGCAGGTCCGCGATCAGTCCGACCGCGAACCCGACGACCACGCCGAACAGCGGTCCCCGCGCAAGCGCCACAAAGGTCAACACGATCAGGACAACGTCGGGGCTCCCCAACGGGAGATCGAGTGCGGCTATGACCGACAGTTGCACAACGATCAGAACGACCATCGCGATCACGGTGACCACGACGGCCGTACCCCGGATTTCGTCGTCGCGTGTTCCCATGTCCCACACGACGAACCTCAGCCGACCGCAGCGGTCGCCGCGGGGGCGAGAGCCGGTGTCACCGGAACCTTGGCGGGTGGCGATGCGGGCGCGGTGGGCGCGGTGGGCGCGGCGGGCGCGGCGGGCGCGGCGGGCGATGCGGGCGTTGGCACAGGCCGCGGGGGTAGTACCCGGTCGCCCGCGTCGGCCGGGAGTTTTCCCACGACTATCCCGACCAGGTCGAGTGACCCAATGGCGGCGAAGGGGGTCACCTCGGCCGACCGCGAAAGCCCTTCGCTCATGTCGAGGACTTTCGTGACCACGCCGATTGGTACCCCACCGACATAATCCGCACTGCCGAAGGAGACCACCCGGTCGCCGACCTTCACCTGGCGCGTCGCGTCGTAGAGGGTGAATGCCAAGGCGTCCGGGCTACCTGTGCCAGCGACTGCGCCGAGCAACCGGGCACCCTCCAAGCGGGCGCCGATGTGACTCGCGGGATCGCAGGCGAGGCGGATCACCGCGGTGTGGGCGGTCGAGGACAGCACGGTCCCGACGAGTCCGTCGCTGTCGAGCACCAGTCTGTCCGGCATGACTCCGTCCGCACTGCCGGCGTTGACGGTGACCGACCATTCGGTCCCGGTGATGTCGCCAATCGCGATCACCCTTGCCGCTATGATCGAATACTGCCCCCTGTCCGCGAGCAACCGGAGGTTGGCCAGCCCGGCGGCCTGCCGCCGTACCTCGGCGTCATCGGCAAGCTGGCGCTTGAGGTCGGCGTTCTCCGCGGCTAGTGCGTCGGCGCGCCGTTGGTAACGATTGGGGTGCGCCAGGGAGGACACCGTCCGCCCGATCGGGCGGGTGACGGCGGTCAGAGCGCCCTCGACCGTTGCGAATCCGCCTCGCAGCGCGCCCCGCAATCCTGACGAGCTGTCGCTCGAGCGGTAGTCGACTGTGATCAGAATGAACGCCACGACCAGCAGTCCGATGACGACCACCCGGGAGCGCCGGTTCTCACGTCCCACCGCCGGCCTCCATACCTGGCAATTCCATCCACGGCCCTGCCGTCCGTGCCAACGCCGTCGACGACGATGCCACTTCGGGCATCGCGGTGCCCGGCGACGCCAAACTGGAACCGCGTCAGTACATCGGACGAGCGAACCGCCGGTCAGTGTTCCTGCCGATCGACATCCCACTCGGTACGATCTGAACAGATCGGATGACGTCAGGTCGGGTCAACGGCGAGGCTCGGATATGAGCACCTGCTGCAGCGCCTCGAACTCCTCGACGCACTTGCCGGAACCCATGGCGACCGAGTGCAGTGGATTGTCCGCGATATGGATCGGCATCCCGGTCTCGTGGCGCAGACGCTCGTCCAGACCGCGCAGCAGCGCTCCCCCACCAGTCAGGACGATGCCGCGGTCCATGATGTCGCCGGACAACTCCGGCGGGCACTTGTCGAGGGTGACCTTGACGGCATCGATCACCGCGTTCACCGGTTCCTCGATGGCCTTACGAATCTCCTCGGCAGTGACGACGATGGTCTTGGGTAGGCCGGAGACCAGGTCCCGGCCGCGGATTTCCGCGCTGGGCTCGTCCGACATCTTGTGGGCGGACCCGATCGCCATCTTGATCTCTTCCGCCGTCCGCTCGCCGAGCATGAGCGAGTACTCCTTCTTGACATAGGAGATGATCGCTGTGTCAAGCTCGTCCCCCGCGGTTCGGATGGACTGGCTCGTCACGATCCCGCCAAGGGAGATGACCGCCACCTCCGTTGTCCCACCACCGATGTCGACGACCATGTTCCCGGTGGGTTCGTGGACGGGCAGCCCGGCACCGATCGCCGCCGCCATCGGCTCCTCGATGATGTAGACTTTTCGGGCACCAGCCTGATATCCGGCGTCCTTCACGGCCCGCTGCTCGACCCCGGTGATTCCGGAGGGGACGCACACGACCAACCGCGGTTTGGCGAAGTGGCGCCGCCGGTGGACCTTCTGGATGAAGTACCGCAACATACGCTCGGTCGTGTCGAAGTCGGCGATGACGCCGTCCTTGAGGGGACGGATCGCCACCACGTTGCCCGGCGTGCGGCCGATCATCCGCTTCGCCTCGGTACCGACCGCGAGGATCCCCGTGGTGGTGGTGTTGATCGCTACCACGCTGGGCTCGTTCAGCACGATCCCGCGACCACGCACGTAGACAAGGGTGTTGGCGGTGCCAAGGTCGACGGCCATGTCACGGCCTAGGAACGACAACGAACTGGACATCGTCGGATGCCGGCCTTCCCGGGTGTGCGGTCTGGGTGCGCACGCTGGGCGTGCTGGAGTTGTAAGGCAGGCGGTGTCCGTGACGTGGGCGTATCCACTGCTTCCCCGATGAGCCCCATCCAGTGGTCCGGCAATCCAGTAGAGACGCTCCCGCAGACACCAAAAGCCTAAACCGGGCTAACCGAGCCTGCCGTCCCGGTGAGGGATCCATGACGTGTGACGGTCCACTCGCCATGTCGGGTCAACCTGCCTGCCAGCCCCAACCCGTACGACCAGTTCTAACACCCGGAGTCACGAGAATGCTACCCGAGGAGACCGAGGGGCGCGCCCGGAGCGTCGGTGTTCGATAATCCGGGCAAAAATCCGGGCGAACGGTCCGGGCAAACGGTCCGACATCACCGACCACATGATCCTCAATGCCGAACCGATCACGATCTCGCCCCGGGATCTCGCCGTGGAGTTAGATCAACCCCGGGAAAAACAAGTCGATCTCGCGCTTGGCCGACTCCGGCGAGTCGGATCCGTGGACGAGGTTCTGCCCGATCTCCAGTGCGTGGTCACCACGCAGGGATCCTGGCGCCGCCTTGACCGGATCGGTGGCGCCGATGAGGCCACGCACCGCCTCGATCGCCCGCGGCCCCTGGGCGACCAATGCGACCAACGGGCCGGAAACGATGAAGTCGACCAGCTCGCCAAAGAACGGCTTAGCTGCGTGCTCGGCGTAGTGGGTCTCGGCCACCGACCGCTCCAGCGTGCGCAGTTCAAGTGCGACCAAGGTCAGACCCTTGCGTTCCAGCCGACCGACGACCTCACCGACGAGGCCACGGCTCACGCCGTCGGGCTTGACCAGCACGAGTGTGCGTTCGCCTGACACGGAACTCCTTCTTGTCACTCAGATGGACAGACGTGATATTAGGCCCATACGGCCGCCAGCGGCGCGAAAGACATCATCGCGCCGCCTTTGGCCCAGACATGACCCGTACAGCCGCCGGCAGCGCGCGAACGACATGATCGCGCCGCCTTTGGCCCAAGTCACAACCCACACGGCCGCCGGCGGCGCGCGAACGACATGATCGCGCCGCCTTTGGCCCAGGTAGCAACCTACCGGTCAGCGACGCAGGAGACGGCGGGCCTCCCCCACCGTCACAAGGGAACCGGTCACCAGCACCCCGGCACCGGCCAGGTGGGAATCCTCCTCTGCCAGGCGAACCCCCGCGTCGAGAGCGTCATCCAGACGCGAGGCAACCTCCACCCGGTCAGAGCCGAACACATCCACAGCGATCGCAGCGAGATCATCCACCGGCATGGCCCGTGGCGAACGGCTCTGGGTGACGACCACGGCGTTCAGCACGGGCTCCAGCGCAGCCAGAATGCCGGCCGCGTCCTTGTCCGCGAGCATCCCCACGACACCGACGAGGTGATCGAAGCTGAACGACTCCTCGACCGCCGCGACCAGCGCCTGTGCGCCCGCGACGTTGTGTGCGCCGTCCAACAGGACCGTCGGCGAGCGGCGGACGATCTCCAGTCGCCCTGGCGAATCGGCCTGCGCGAACCCGGCGCGGACGGCGGCGAGGTCGAGAATCTCCCGACCGCCACCGAGAAATCCCTCGACCGCCGCAAGCGCACACGCGGCGTTGTGAGCCTGATGCGCGCCGTGCAGGTGCAGCAACAGATCCTCATAGACACCACCAAGCCCACGGATAGTCACCCTCTGACCGCCAACGGCAAGATCACGAGCGAGAACCCCGAACTCCAGCCCCTCGCGCGCCACCGTCGCTCCGACTTCGCCGGCCCGGCGCAGCAGCACCTCCGCCGCCTCCAACGGCTGCTGGCCGAGCACGACGAGCGCGTCGGCGTGGATGATGCCGGCCTTCTCCGCCGCCACCGCGTCGAGGGTGGCACCAAGTTCCTGATGATCAAGAGAGATCGGGGTCACCACCGTCACGGCCGCATTCAGCACGTTGGTCGCGTCCCAGGTCCCGCCCATGCCGACCTCGATGACACCGACATCGACCGGCGCGTCGGCGAAAGCGGCGAAAGCCATCGCGGTCAGCAGCTCGAAGAAGGTGACACGTTCGGGATGCTTGCTGTCGACAAGCTCAACGTAGGGGATGACGTCGTCGTACGCCTGGGTGAAGGTGGCAGCCGGAGCGGGTCGACCAGCCAGACAGATACGTTCAGTGACGCTCTCCAGGTGCGGGGACGTGTAACGGCCGGGTCTGATTCCGAAGGCGCACAGCAACGAATCCACCATGCGGGCGGTGGAGGTCTTGCCGTTGGTCCCCGTCAGATGGATCGAGGGGTAGGCCCGCTGGGGTTGGCCCAGCAGGTCGACCAAGTCCCGCATGCGTTCCAGATCGGGCAGCATCCGATGCGGGAAGCGTTCGGCCAGCGCCCTGCTCACCCGGGTGAGAGCGGCCGTGTCGGCGTCCACGACAGTGTCCGGCTGACTTGTCATGTCAGGCCGACTTCTCCTGGCGGGGACCCCGCTTGGATGCGGCGACGTCGCGCGGCACGAGCGTCGGGTTGACATGCTCCAGAACGACCTCGCGGGTCACCACTGCCCGGGCGACGTCCTTGCGGCTGGGAATATCGTACATGACCGACAGCAGGACCTCCTCCATGATTGCTCGGAGCCCACGCGCACCAGTCCCTCGCAGTATTGCCTGGTCCGCGATCGCGTCCAACGCGTCACCCGTAAAGTCAAGATCGACATTATCCAGCTCGAACAACTTCTTGTACTGACGCACCAGAGCGTTCTTTGGTTCGGTGAGGATGCGGATGAGCGCTTCCCGGTCAAGACTCGACACGCTGGTGATCACTGGCAGTCGACCTATGAACTCGGGAATCATTCCATATTTGAGCAGATCCTCCGGCATGACGTCGGTGAAGATGTTGGCCACATCCGGATCGTCCTTGCCATGCAGGACCGCGCGGAACCCCAGCGATTTCTTCCCGATCCGCGAATCGATGATCCGATCGAGCCCGGCAAAGGCCCCACCGACGATGAACAGGACGTTCGTCGTGTCGATCTGGATGAATTCCTGGTGCGGATGCTTGCGACCACCCTGCGGGGGAACACTGGCGGTCGTTCCCTCCAGTATCTTCAGCAGCGCCTGCTGGACGCCCTCGCCGGAGACGTCCCGGGTGATACTCGGGTTCTCCGACTTGCGCGCGATCTTGTCGACCTCGTCAATGTAGATGATGCCGGTCTCGGCCTTTTTGACGTCGTAGTCGGCGGCCTGAATGAGTTTGAGCAGGATGTTCTCCACGTCCTCACCGACATATCCGGCCTCGGTGAGCGCGGTGGCATCGGCGATCGCGAACGGAACGTTGAGCATCCGCGCCAGGGTCTGCGCAAGCAGCGTCTTACCACATCCGGTGGGCCCCAGCAGGAGGATGTTGCTCTTCGCCAGTTCAACATCACCCTTGCTGTCACCACCGCCCACCTGAACGCGTTTGTAATGGTTGTAGACAGCAACCGACAGGGTCTTCTTGGCCTGCTCCTGGCCGACCACGTAGCCGTCCAGGAACTCATAGATCTCGCGCGGCTTCGGCAGCTCGTCCCACTTGAGATCAGAGGACTCCGACAGCTCCTCTTCGATGATCTCGTTGCAAAGATCAATACACTCGTCGCAGATGTAGACGCCGGGCCCGGCGATGAGCTTCTTCACCTGCTTCTGGGACTTGCCACAGAACGAGCACTTGAGCAGGTCACCGCCGTCACCTATGCGTGCCACCGAGGACTCAGTCCCTTCGTCCAGACGATGGTGTCGCCTGCAGGTCAGGGGCGGCCAGGCCGCCCGGTCGTCGCCTGTCTGTTACCATCCTGCCCTCTGCCGCCAGCGGCTGCGTCATGACGCCAGCGGCTTCGGGCTGCATATCCACATCTGCGGCATATCCACATCTGCTGCTGCCCAAAACTGCCGACGGCTCTGTCGTTGCGCCGGCCGCGATGGGCAAGGGCCTGTCTCCCCGTGGGGACCGTACCCCCTGAAGCCGCCCGGTGAGAGCCCTATCGCGCGGCTCGTGTGGGTCAGCCTACGGTCACCTGCCACGTCCTTGCGCGTCCACGCCGTCCGGATAGAACCTTTGAACAACGTGGACGCGCCACCCGTCCCGGCAACCGCGGTGGAGGCCGGATCCCCGCCGCCTCCGGGCGCGCGAAAAACCATGATCACGCACCCTTCGGCTGGGCCAATCACTACAAGCCCTAGCGACCCGCTGGCGGCGCAGTCGTCAACTGCGACGACTTCCGGGTCAGGATGACCTCGTCGATCAAGCCGTACTCCTGCGCCTCGGCCGCGCTGAAAATCTTGTCACGCTCGATGTCGCGGCGGATCTCTTCCTCGGTGTGCTTGGTGTGCCGGGCGAGCATCCGCTCCAACAGGGAACGCATCCGGAGGATCTCCCTGGCCTGAATCTCGATGTCGCTGGACTGCCCCTCGCCCTGCCCGGAGGGTTGGTGCAGCAGGATCCGGCTGTTCTCCAGCGCGAAACGCTTGCCCGGCGTCCCCGCGGTGAGCAGCACCGCCGCCGCGGACGCAGCCTGGCCCATGCAGATCGTCTGGATGTCCGGCCGGACAAACTGCATCGTGTCGTAAATGGCGGTCAGCGAGGTGAAGGATCCGCCCGGCGAGTTTATATAGATCGAGATGTCCCGGTCGGGGTCCTCGGACTCCAGGAACAGCAGCTGCGCCATCACGTCGTTGGCGGAGAGGTCGTCGATCGGGATACCGAGAAAGACGATACGTTCCCGCAGCAGCTTCTCGTAGGGATTAAGGTAAAGATCGCCACGGCTGGTCTTCTCGATGACCCGAGGGATCCCGTAGTGGCTGACGGGCAGACCGTTACCTGAGATCTGGCCAATAATCGGCTGGTACATGATGGGTGCCTCCGCGACGGCGGGTGATGGTCGGTTGCCGGATGTCGGCGGTGTCGGCCGGGTGTCCGCGGGACGCGGCTAGCTGACCGGGCCCTCGCTGGGGACCTGGCGGGCCTGAGCCACGACGTGGTCGACGAACCCGTAGTCCTTGGCCTCCTCGGCTGTGAACCAACGGTCACGGTCGGAATCCCGCTCGATCTGCTCGATCGCCTGGCCGGTGTGGAATGCGATCCGTTCCTGCATCATCCGCTTGGTATAGAGCATCTGCTCGGCCTGGATGGCGATGTCTGACGCGGTACCACCGATGCCACCCGACGGCTGGTGCATCATGATCTTCGCATGTGGAAGTGAGTACCGCTTGCCGGCCGCACCCGCGCACAGCAGGAACTGTCCCATGGATGCGGCGAGTCCGAGCGCAACCGTCGCCACGTCGTTCTCCACGTACTGCATCGTGTCGTAGATTGCCATACCGGCACTGACGGATCCACCGGGAGAGTTGATGTAGAGGAAGATGTCCCGGCTCGGGTCCTCGGCGTTGAGCAGTAGCAGCTGGGCACAGATCGCGTTGGCAATCTGGTCCTCCACCACCGAACCCAGAAAAATGATCCGCTCGCGCAGCAGACGGTTGAAGACCTGCTCGTCGAAACCGACCCCGCTCTGCCCCGGCGAACGCAGCTGTGGGACGACCAGGCTCGGGGCTGCGATGTCACTCACGGTTAGCTCCTCGGCTTCCTCGCGCTGGCGACGGTTGATCTGACCGGCTCGACACTATCTGTGACCCGAGTCAGTTCCGGGGCTTAGCGCTCGATGTTCGCGCTGGGCGTGAGGGCGAGCGAGCCCAGCGCCGCTCAATCCGGGTATTCCGGGCAATCGATCAACGGCGGGCCGTCCGGCCGCCCGGCCGCCCTCCCGCCGACGATGCGGGGACTTCGGCCGCCGGCGATACGAGAAGAACCACGATCGCATCGCCTTTGGCCCGTCGGAATGCGGCGGCCCCCGGACGAGATGTCCGGGGGCCGCCGCTGGTCCGTCGTTCGCCGCCGCCAGAGTTCAGGCGCTGGGTGCGGGATCGGTAGACCCGCCCGCCTTCTCCGCACTGATGCCACCGGGTGCATCGGGATCACCGTCGGCGTCATCGTCAACATCGTCGTCGAGGTCGTCATCAAGATCTTTATCAAGATCGTCGTCGAGGTCGTCCTCCACGACTGCGGCGTCCTCGGGCGCGCTAGCGCCCGGTACCCACGGAGCAGGCAGCGCCAGCTCGACCTCGCTTCCGGCCGGGTCGAGGACCGTCGCCTGCCGCAGCAGGAACGTGAGTGCCTTGTTCCGCAGCGTATCGGCCATGATCGCTGAAAGGCCGTCCCCCTGGGTCAGCTGCTGGGCGAAGACGTCGGGACTCACCCCCATGCGCTGCGCCCGGCTGATCACCTGCTCCATCAGCTCGCCCTGATCGATCCGGAGCTGCTCGGCATTGATCACAGCGTCCAGGATGAACTGCGACTTCAGGGCCTTCGCCGCGAGCTGCCGCACGTCGGCGAGATGTTCCTCGTCAGTCTGGCCGAGCGTCTCCAGGTAGGCAGCGCGGTCAACGCCCATCCGCTCAAGCTCGTGGGCGAAACGGTGCTCGCGGGCCGCAACCTCGTCGTCGAGGACCGAATCCGGCAGGGGTGCGTCGACCCGCTCGATCAGGACGTCGAGGACGCGCTCGCGCGCCTGACCGAGCTGGCCGATCTCGGCCTCACGGACAAGGCGCCCGCGGATGTCCGCGATCAGCTCTGCGAGCGAATCAAACTCGCTGGCCGTCGTGGCGAAGTCATCATCGAGCTCGGGGAGCTCGCGCTCCTTGACGCCCCGGACCGTGACAGTGACCTCAGCCACACTGCCGGCGAGCTCGCCGGCAAGCAGTTCGGTCGCAAACGTGCGACTCTCCCCTTCGCCGGCACCGGTGATCGCCGCGTCCAGACCGTCGATCAGACTCTCGCTGCCGACCTCATAGGACATGCCGGCGGCCTCGGCATCGTCGATCACCTCGCCGGCCACGGTCGCGGACAGATCGAGCGAGATGAAGTCGCCGGCCTGCACCGGGCGCTCGACCGGCTTGAGCACGGCGGACCGCTCACGCATGGTCGTCAACAGCTCGTCCACCTGCTCGTCGGTCACCTCGACCGCGTCAACGGTGACCTCAAGGCCGTGGTAGTCGGGCAGCGAGATGTCCGGCCGGACGTCCACCTCCGCGGTGAAGACCAGCGGGGCACCGTCCGCGAACGAACTGATGTCGACCTCGGGCCGGGACAGGACGTCGACTTCCTCCTGCTGCACGGCATCGGTGTAGAACCGCGGCAAAGCGTTCTGGATGGCCTCCTCGAGGATCACACCCCGGCCGAGGCGCTGGTCGAGGATGCGCGGTGGAACCTTTCCCGGCCGAAAGCCGGAAACCCGGACCTCGCGCGCGAGCTTGCGGTAGGCGGCGTCGACGGACGGCTTGAGCTCGTCGAAGGGCACCTCGACGGTCAGCTTGACCCGGGTGGGACTGAGGGTCTCCTTGGTGGCCTTCACGGCGCGGCTAACTCCTGATGCGGCGGTGGATCGGATGGACGCGCCGAGAGTACCGGTCGGGGCGGGGAGACTCGAACTCCCGATCTCCTGCACCCAAAGCAGGCGCGCTAGCCACTACGCTACGCCCCGAGGCGTTGCTTCACTATCCTACGGGGTAGTGTAAGCGATGCGCCGCGGGTGTAGCTCAATGGTAGAGCCCCAGCCTTCCAAGCTGGCCATGCCGGTTCGATCCCGGTCACCCGCTCCACTCGGGGTGACGTGTGTCCGGTTGACACCGAACCACGTCGTTCCGCCATGCCAGCCCGGGGGCCGAGCCCCCTGGAACCCCCACCGCGCCGTGTCCGGTTGGCACCGAACCACGTCGTTCCGCCATGCCGTCAGCGCGTCGGCCGTCAGGTCGACGGCACGAGAGTCGTCAGACAGAACGGGTGCCCCGCCGGATCGAGCAGTACCCGCCACCGGTCCGGGGATGGCTGCTCGTCGGCAAGTCGTGCGCCGATGGCAAGCGCCTGAGTCTGTGCCGCTTCAAGATCCTCGACCGCGAACTCTATGTGCACCTGCTGCGGGATGCCGCCCGTGGGCCACGTGGGGGGTCGATGGTCCGGGACCCGTTGCGCTGTGATCCAGACAGCCGGCCCCTTGACCGCGACGAAGTCCGCGCTGCTGAAAGCGATCTCACCGCCGGTCAACGCGGCGTAGAACCGGGCCAACGGATGGGGCTCGGAGCAGTCCAGCGAGATCGCTGCCAAGCGTGCGACACCAGCCACCGCATTTCTCCTCACTGAGTGCGACACCGATTGCGACAGGCCGTCGCGTTCCGCACGACGGGTACGGAAACGCTATCATTGGATACCGACAGTAAACGCCGGCAGTAAACACCGACAGTAGATGGCCACCGGCTGGAGGCGGCCCGCCCTGTGCGGATTCCGCTCGGTGGTGCCGGTAACGTTCATGTGTGAGCGCCATCCTTGTCGCCAAGGGCCTGGCCGCCGGATACGGCGGGCGGGCGCTGTTCAGCCAGCTCGATCTGGTCGTCAGCCCTGGTGATGTGATCGGGCTGGTCGGAGCGAACGGCGCGGGCAAGTCCACCCTGCTGCGCCTGCTTGCGGGCCTGGCCAGTCCCGAACACGGTACGGTCGGGCTCACCCCGCCGAGCGCCTCGGTGGGGTACCTGGCGCAGGAACCCGACCGGCATGCCGACGAGAGTGTGCACGCCTTCCTTGCCCGGCGCACCGGCGTGACCGACGCCCAGGGCCAACTGGACGCCGCATCGGTTGCCCTGTCCCGACAGGAGCCCGGTTCGGACGACAGCTACGCGACGGCGCTGGACCGCTGGCTGACCCTGGGGGCCGCCGACTTCGACGAACGCGCGGCGGTGGTGGCAGCCGACATCGGGCTCGCGATCGACCTGGCGATGCCGACAACGGCGCTGTCCGGTGGCCAGGCGGCGCGGGCGGGGCTCGCCGCACTGCTGCTCAGCAGGTTCGACCTCTTCCTGCTCGACGAACCGACCAACGACCTCGACCTCGACGGACTGGCCCGCCTGGAGGAGTTCGTCACGGGACTGCGGGCCGGTGTCGTGGTGGTCAGCCACGATCGGGAGTTCCTCGCCCGCACCGTCACCGGCGTGCTGGAGCTGGATCTCGCACAGCAACAGATCAGCTTCTTCGGCGGCGGTTATCAGGCCTACCTCGACGAACGGGAGGTGGCCCGGCGGCACGCCCGGGAAGCCTTTGAGCAGTACGCCGACCGCCGCGGCGCGCTGACCGAACGGGCCCAGACCCAACGGAGCTGGATGGACAAGGGCGTGCGGAACGCCCGCCGCAAGTCCACCGACAACGACAAGATCGGCCGAAACCTCCGTGGCGAGACGTCGGAGAAGCAGGCCGCCAAGGTCCGCCAGACCGAACGTCTGATCGAGCGCCTCGATGCCGTCCCCGAACCGCGCAAGGAATGGGACCTGCGGATGCAGATCGCGGCGGCTCCGCGCTCCGGGGCCGTGGTCGCCGTGCTGACCGACGCGGTCGTGCATCGCGGCGACTTCACCCTGGGACCGGTGACCACCCAGCTCGGCCGTGGCGACCGGGTGGCCATCACCGGGCCCAACGGGTCCGGGAAGTCGACGCTGCTGGCCGCGCTGCTCGGCCGGCGCCCGGTTGACCGCGGCCAGGCGTCGCTCGGTTCCGGGGTGCTGATCGGCGAGGTCGACCAGGCGCGTGGGCTGTTCGCGGTGGACGCTCCGGTTCTCGACGTCTTCGCCCGGTTGCTACCCGACCTGGTCACCGCCGACCTGCGCACCCTGCTGGCCAAGTTCGGTCTCCGGGCGGACCACATCAAGCGGGCGGCCGCCACCCTGTCGCCCGGCGAACGTACCCGGGCGGCGCTGGCGCTGCTGCAGGCACGCGGGGTCAACCTGCTGGTACTGGACGAGCCGACGAACCATCTCGACCTCCCCGCGATCGAACAGCTGGAGGCCGCGCTGGCCGGCTACACCGGCACCCTGCTTCTGGTCACCCATGACCGCCGGATGCTCCAGGCGGTCCATACCACCCGTCGGTGGCAGGTCAAGGCCGGCCAGGTCATCGAGGCGAGCGCCGGCTCGCCGATCCGTCAGGCACCATCGGACTTACCATGACGCTCGCCGACCAGCTGCCCGCAACGCCGGAACCCGACGACATCTTCGACGCGTTCACCGCGTGGGCCCACGGGCAGGGGCTCACCCTGTACCCCGCCCAGTCCGAGGCCCTCATCGAGATCGTGTCCGGTTCCAACGTCGTCGTGGCGACCCCGACCGGGTCCGGAAAGAGCCTCGTGGCCACCGGCGCCCATTTCGCCGCCATGGCCGCCAAGCAGCGCAGTTTCTACACCGCACCCATCAAGGCCCTGGTGTCGGAGAAGTTCTTCGCCCTGTGCGCCACGTTCGGAGCGAGCAGGGTCGGGATGCTGACCGGGGACGCCAGCGTCAACGAGAGTGCGCCCGTCATCTGCTGCACCGCCGAGATCCTGGCGAACATCGCCCTGCGGGACGGAGCCGGCGCCGACGTCGACCAGGTCGTGATGGACGAGTTCCACTTCTACGCCGACCCCGACCGAGGCTGGGCATGGCAGGTCCCCCTGCTGGAACTACCCCGCACGCAGTTCATCCTCATGTCGGCGACCCTGGGCGACGTGAGCCGGTTCGAAGCGGACCTCACCCGCCGGACCAGCCGCCCGACCGCGGTCGTCCGCTCCGCCGTACGTCCGGTGCCGCTTTATCACCATTACGTGCTCACCCCGCTGCACGAGACCCTCGAAGAGCTTCTCAACACCCATCAGGCACCCGTCTACGTCGTCCACTTCACCCAGGCGGCGGCGTTGGAACGGGCCCAGTCACTGATGAGCATCAACGTGTGCACCCGGGCGGAGAAGGACGCCATCGCCGAGATGATCGGCGGGTTCCGGTTCACGGCCGGGTTCGGTCGGACCCTGTCCCGCCTGGTCCGCCACGGCATCGGCGTCCACCATGCCGGGATGCTCCCCAAGTACCGGCGACTGGTGGAGCTGCTCGCCCAGGCCGGGCTCCTGAAGATCATATGTGGCACCGACACCCTCGGGGTCGGGATCAACGTACCGATCCGCACGGTCGTGTTCACCGCGCTGTCCAAGTACGACGGAACTCGGACCCGGCACCTGAGCGCCCGGGAATTCCACCAGATCGCCGGCCGGGCCGGCCGGGCCGGCTATGACACGGTCGGCACCGTCGTCGTGCAGGCGCCCGAGCACACGGTGGACAACGAGCGTGCCCTGGCCAAGGCCGGTGATGACCCCAAGAAGCGACGAAAGATCGTCCGAAAGAAGCCGCCGGAGGGGTTCGTCTCCTGGGGTGTGCCGACGTTCGAGCGTCTGGTGGCCGCGGAGCCCGAACCCCTGACGTCGAGCTTCACTGTCAGCCACGCGATGCTGCTCAACGTGATCAACCGACCGGGCGACGCGTTCACCGGCATGCGGCACCTGCTCACCGACAACCACGAGAGCCGCCCCGCGCAGCGCCGCCACATCCGCCGGGCCATCGCGATCTACCGGGCGTTGCTCGCGGCCGGAATCGTCGAGAAACTCGCCACCCCGGACGAGACCGGTCGCACCGTGCGGGTCACCGTCGACCTTCAGCTCGACTTCGCCCTCAACCAGCCGCTGTCGCCCTTTGCGCTGGCCTCCCTGGACCTGCTCGACCGGGGCTCGCCAAGCTATCCGCTGGACGTTCTGTCCATCATCGAAGCCACCTTGGACAACCCACGCCAGGTCCTCTCCGCGCAGCAGTTCAAGGCCCGCGGGGAGGCCGTGGCCCAGATGAAGGCGGACGGCGTCGAGTACGAGCGGCGCCTTGAGCTGCTCGACACGGTCACCTACCCCAAGCCGCTGGACGAGCTCCTCGGGGCCGCGTTCGCGATCTACCGACGCGGCCACCCGTGGGTCGACGACCACGAGCTCGCACCCAAATCGGTGGCCCGGGACATGTACGAGCGGGCCATGACCTTCGTCGAGTACGTCGGCTTTTACGGCCTGGCCCGATCCGAGGGCCTGCTGCTGCGCTACCTGGCCGACACCTTCAAGGCCCTGCGGCAGACGGTGCCCGAGGACGCCCGGACCGAGGAGCTCACCGACCTGACCGAATGGCTCGGCGAACTGGTCCGCCAAGTCGACTCGAGCCTGTTCGACGAGTGGGAGAAGCTGCGCAATCCGACGCCGGAGGCGTCATCCGCTGCGATCGACGAGCGGCCGCCCGCGGTGACGGCCAACATCCGCGCATTCCGGGTACTCGTGCGCAACGCCCTGTTCCGCCGGGTGGAGCTGGCCGCGCTGCGCCGTTACGACGATCTCGGTGCGCTCGATGCCGACGCGGGCTGGGACCGTGAGCGATGGGCGGGAGCCCTGGAGCCGTACTTCGACCTGCACGGCGAGATCGGCACCGGCCCCGACGCCCGCGGACCGGGACTCCTCATCATCAACTCCGAACCCGGGCGCTGGACGCTCCGGCAGATCTTCGATGATCCGGCCGGCGACCACGACTGGGGCATCAGCGCCGAGGTGGACCTTGCCGCCTCGGACGAAGCCGGGGCGGCTGTCCTGCACATCACCGCAGTTGATCAACTGTAGGGCGAACTGTAGTGCGGACTGTAGTGCGGACGAATGACCGCGACCGGGCACACAGCGTGCTGGACGCACTGATCGCCGACCGAACCGAGGAGGAGCTCGGCGAAGCCGCCATGACCACGGGCGCCCACCACGAGCAACTGCGATGTCGTGGACTCCAGCAACAGCGCGCGGGCGGCGGAGTCGACGACCACCTCGCTGCTGACACACAGCTGCGGTGGAGCGTCCCGCAACCCCGTGGCCAGCGCATCGTCGAGCAGATCGTTCGCATGATCGACAAGGGCCCGACCGACGGATGCGAGAAAATCCGGATAGGGCGTGGACGCGACCGCCAGCGCATGTACCACCCGCAGCGGCACATCGCGGTACGTCGCCTCACGAGCCGCCCACCGCAGGGCGGCCAACGACGATGGCGAACCATCTACCCCGACGGCCACCGGACGGCGGTCGCCGGGCACGCCAAAGCCCCGGCCGCGGACGACGACAGCCGGAACCTCGCCGTGGTCGACGACCGCCCGGCCCACCGTCCCACCGAGCGAGCGGTGCAACAGACCGCGCTCGTGCGAGCCCACGACCAGCATCAACGCGTGCTTCGACGCTGCCAACAGGGCGAGCGGCGCGGGCTCGTGGACCACCCGCCGGACGATGTCGGGAGATGGGTCGCAGGCCGGGAGTCGACCAAGTGCCGTCTCGAGAACCGCAGCCGCCGCCGCCGTCAACCCATCACGATCTGCAGTGTGCACCTGTCGGTGGACGAGCCTGGGCTGGCCGTCCGCGGTCCATGCCAGCATGGCGGTCACCGACCGTCGATGCATGGCCGCGGTGTGCCAGGCCCACCGCAACGCCTCGACGGAACCCGGCGAGCCGTCCACGCCGACAACGATCCCTGGTAGAGCCAGGCTGCTACCGTCTGTCATCGCCGTCCTCCCTACGCCCGACCGAGGACCCGTTGTGAGCGCCACTCGTTTTGATCATGAGGCCGAGGGCGGCCGGGTGCCGGACGCATCCGGGCACAGTGACGGAGACGTCGGACGGAGACGTCGGACGGAGACGGGAACCGCTACCCGGGCTCGCGCGACGCGGCTGTCGGGCTACCCGGGTGTCGTACTACCCGGCGGTGCTCGGGGTGGACGCGCGCATCATTGCCCGGACCGCCATGAGCGCGAATCCGAGGAGATTGCGTCCCGGCCAGGCCGACGGAACCTGTGCCCGGGCGTCGTCGGCGGCCAGACCGATCCCCCACACCCGGTCCAACGGACTCGCCTCCACCAGCACCCGCTCGCCGGTGCCGAGCAGATAATTACGCAACGGCGGATGCTGACTGAACTTCGCGACGTTGCCCTGGACGACGATGTCGAAGGAGCATTCGCTCCACACGGTCTCATCGAAGCCGCGTACCTGCCGGCCGTGCTTCTTCGCGGCGGCCGGCTCGGCGGTGGCAAGAACCGCCCGAGCCGCGGCCACGTCGCCGAACAGCCGGGCCTTGCGTTCCATCATGAAATGCTCAGCCGTCGGATAACGCAGGCCGTCAACAGTGAACGCGGAGGGCCACCACTGGCTCAGACAGCCCACGCCGACGCCACGGCCGCCGCCACGCGGCGGATGGTGCCCCCAGAAGAACAGAAGATCCAGAGCGTGCCCAGCCTGTTCCAGCAGGACCAGATCCTCAACCGCAGAGGCGCTTGCCGGGATGCTCACGGCCTGATGGTCGCATGAGTTGCCTCACCTCCAACAGCATTCCCACCAGTGCCCCGAGGACTGCGGCCTGCGGGCGCGCGATCTGACGATCGTGGCGCGCCCTTTGGCCCACCAGCCGAACCATCCAGAGCGTCCCCGGGCTGGGACGGCGCTTCATCGGGGCGGACCCCTGGCCGACGATCACGTTGCGTCGCCGGACGTGACGCCGGACGTTCGGCGCGTGCGTGCGGTACCGGCGGCAGGAAGAGGGCGACGATCTGCAAATCACATGACAACTGCATCGGTATGACCTTCGTCAGAAAGACCCTTGCCCGCCTGGACGATCTTTGCCGGAAGACCCCTGTTACGGACTTGTCATCGTGAGCACGTGTCGTTGACCCAGTCGGCGAGCTGTCCCCGCAGGTTGATCTCCCCCGGGTTCCGCGAGACACGGTCGGCGATTCCGCGGATGTTCTCGTCCGGTGCAAGATCACGAACGACAAGGGCCACCAACCGCGCAGTCTGCGCGCTCGAACGGACGTCGGCCGACCGTGCATCGATCTGGGCGCAGACCGCATCGGCGCCCGCCTGCTTCGTCTCCTTCGACACCGAGCCGCAGCCGACCAGTCCGACGAGCACCGCCACCGCGAGCACCGCCACCGCGAGCACCGCGACCGGGAGCGCCGGCCCCGTCACCGGTAAGAACCGGGTGCGGTTGCGAGCCACGGTCGGCCTCCCTCCGGGCGTTCGGCACATCGGGCGCAAGGGGCGCAAGGGCGCGCCGCCTACATCCGCCGATACCTGCTGACGCTATCGCCCGCGACGGCGCATCCGGGCCGACCACGCCGATCCACAGGAGTCCGTTTGAGGACACCGCCCCAACCGGGGACAGCACCAGCCGGCTAACGTCGGATGGTGCGGGTAGCGACATGGAACATCAACTCGGCGAAGGCACGGCAGGCGCGTCTGATCGAATGGTTGGACCGAGTCCAGCCGGACGTGGTCTGCCTCCAGGAGACCAAGCTCGCCGACGACGCCTTCCTCGAGCTCTTCGATGAAGATCTCTTCCGGCGCGGCTACACCATCGCACATCACGGAAACGGCCGGTGGAACGGGGTAGCGATCTTCTCGCGGGTCGGCCTGGGCGACGTCGAACGCGGGCTCGCCGATGGTCCCGGCTTCCCGGAGCCAGAACCTCGGGCACTGGCCGCGACGTGTGGCGGCATCCGGGTCTGGTCGCTTTATGTGCCCAACGGCCGGGCGCTGGACGATCCGCACTACGCCTACAAGATCACGTGGCTCGCCGCACTGCGGGCATGCCTGGAAAAGGCCCTGGCGACCACGCCGGTACTCGCCTGCGGTGATTTCAACGTCGCTCCCACCGACGCCGACGTGTGGGACCCGGCCGACTTCGTCGACGCCACCCACGTCACCGACGCCGAACGCCAAGCCCTGCGAGGACTGACCGACCTCGGCCTGGTGGACGTCACGCGCGCACGGTGGCCAGACGAACAGGTCTTCACCTACTGGGACTACCGGTCGCTGATGTTCCCCAAGAACAAGGGCATGCGCATCGATCTCGCCCTTGCCAGCGCTCCGGTTGCCGAGCGGGTACGGGCGATCTGGGTGGACCGGGCGGCCCGCAAGGGTGCGGGCACATCGGACCACGCGCCGGTGGTCGTCGACATCGACGAGGCACCCGACGGCGACATCGGCCCGATGGTCCCGCCTCCCTCACCCCGCGCACAGCGCAAGCCGACCGGGGCTGACCGGGGCTGACCGGGGCTGACCGGCTGGCGAGACCCTCGCGGGCGACCCGCAGGCGGTGAGCAGGTCGCGGGTCAGCCCGCCTGTACCCCGTCAGCCGTCCGTGCCTGGGTGGCCACGCGCGGCTCGGCACCTGACGCTGCCGGCGCGTCCGCCGGGTCGCTGGACCGATCGCGTTGCGGCGCGCCGGCGATGACCAGGATACGCCTGCCGCGACCGACCGTCATGGCGCCGGCAAGCCGCACCGACAGGACGCCGTTGTCGTAGGTCGCGGAAATCTGGTCCGCGCCGACGCCGTCCGGCAAGTTGAACTCACGCTGGAAGCCGCCATGGCGACGTTCCCGTAGCACGACCGTACGGCCGTCATCGGGATGGCCGTCGCCCGCGCGGGCCTCGGTCCGTTCCCCACGGACGACCAGGCGGCCCCGCTCCAGCTCGACCGTGACGTCCCGGTCGACGTCAACTCCGGGAAGCTCCAGCTGCACGACGATGTCATCCCCATCGGTGACGACATCGGCCGCGGGGACGAAACCGGTGCGAGCCATCCGCGTCCGGTCAGGGACACCCCAGGTACGACGAACGATCTCGTCGAACTCCCGGTCCAGACGTCCGAACGCGGCGAACGGATCCCACAGGTAGGCGGTCATGACTTCTCCCTTCAAGGGCGGTTCCTGTCACGCTCGATCCCCGCACGGATCGGGCTCATGTCATGTTTGTTGAGCCTAACAGACTCAGACTTATGACGGAACCGGGAAGCAGTCTCGGTCCAGTAGCTGTGCTCCGGACCGACGGTCACCTACCCACGGCCTCCCGTGCACCTGCTCGACGGTTGACTTTCCGCCAGGCAGGCGCGAGCCGGCGCTCGCCGCCGGGAGACGACTCCACCCCCACCAGGCGACGTGAGGGTCCGGCCCGGTGACATGCCTGTCTTCGACGGCGCGCTCCACCCCGGCTCGTGGTCGGCCTGGCTCGTGGTCGGCCTGGCTCGTGGTCGACCTGGCTCGGCGAGCCGGACCGGACGAGCGCGGCTCGCTACCGTGCGTCCGCGTAGCTGACGTTGATCGTCGTGAAACCCAGCGCGCTGAACAGACCTCGCAGCATTCCAGTGGTATTGCGTTGGGCCAGGGTCAGGACGGAACCATCGGCCTTCGCCGCCTGTGTCATCCTGTCCGCGGCTACCACATAGAGTTCGCGATCATCGCTGGCGCTGCCGGTGAGAAAGCCACCGATCCGGTCCAGCACGCCTTTTTGGCGTGCCACGACGTAACTGTGTTCCGGATCAACCCGCGGTTCCGACAACGTCGGCGCGGGCAGGTGGACCGACACCGTCCGCCGGTCTTCGGAGACCGTCACCGCATCCGCACCGAGCTTTCCGAAATCGACCACGGAGTCGACACTGCCGACACCCACGAACAAGGTCCGCTCGCCACGCAACGAGGCCGGTATGAACCTGGTCTCATCCGCCAGATCGACAACGACTTCAAAATGGGCGCTGGCCGCGTGGTACTCGCTGAGATCGGTCAGGGACCGCAGCACCGCGGGCGGACTGCGGTCGATCCTCTCCTGACCGAACGGATTGGTCAGCGACGGCCGCCAGCCGCTGACGAACCCGATGCCGGCGAGAACCAGCACGGCACCGACGACGATGAGCAACAGCCGCGCGACACCAAGGCGGACCCGCAGCAGCGCGACGAAACCCGACCTGATACCGGACCCGATGCCAGACCTTTCACTCATGGCAACGTTTGTACCCGCAAACGACCATCTGCACCCGCAGCCCGGCTGCAAGATGATCCGAAGTCACCGACCCGACCCCGCCCGGCCCGCGCCGCCGGGCCCGTACCGGTCCGACGGTGGACGAGCAGCGGGCACGAGAACCCCGCCGTCGCCGGACCCGCTCGCATCCGTCCGCGCAAGAATGATCGCGGTGCGGTCGTCGCTCGGACGTCCGGGAGCGTACGCGCGGACGGCTTCGAAAACCGCGTCGAGCAGTTCCTGCGGGCCCCGCGAAGGGACCCGCAGGATCTCCGCGACCAACCGGTCCTCGCCGAACTGCTCACCTTTTTCGTTGCGGGCCTCGATGAGGCCGTCGGTGTAAATGAACAGAGCGTCGCCGGGCTGTAGCCGAATGGTCGCGGTCGCCCAAGCGCCCGGAGCCGCCAGCAGGC
>NZ_CAUVXL010000094.1:0-4449 GCF_963555915.1 Protofrankia sp. Cas4 | reverse complement strand
CACCAGCGGCCCGATGGCGGTGAGCGTGACGACATCAGCGGTCGGCGATTCCCCCGGCGGAGTCGCCGGGAGCTCTCCTGCTCGGCCGGGGCGGCCCCCGGACCGGCCGGATCGGCCCCGTCTGTCCGGCGGCGACCCCCGATCGGGCGGCGGCCTCCGATCGGGCGGCGACCCCGGATCACGAGCAGGCCCCGGATCGCGTGGGGACCCCGGCGGCTCCGCGCGAACCGCCCCGACCGGCTTCGCCGATACAGCCGGAAGCCCGGCGGCAGGGACCCCGGCGGCAGGGACCCCGGCGCCGGCGAACAGCTCGACCGCCGGGCCGGACCGGCGCAGCAGAAGCCCCTGCGGATGGCCGGCGTTGGCATATTCGACCGTCCCGGTCGCCGGGTCGACCACCGCGACCACGGCCGTGGCGAAGACCTCGTCGGTCTCGCCCAGGTTGTCCACGACCCACTCGATGGCAGCTCCGGGGTCGGACACCCCGCCGGTCAGTGCCGCGCCCAGCAGCTGTTTGAGCCGCAGCGCGTACACACCAGCCGCCGACCCGTGGCCGGACACATCGCCCACAACCACCCCGACCCGGCCGCCGGGCAGGTCCACCGAATCGAACCAGTCGCCAGCCAGCTCCCCCTCGGCCGGATCGACCCGACCGCGCACGACCAGCCCGGACGCGTGCAGGGTGGACGGGGTGAGCGCGTCACGCAGGGCGACCACGGCGGGTCCCTCCTGAGCGAGCGCCTCCCAGAGCCGGTCGTTCTGCCGGACGAGGCGTACCAGCTGCGCCCGCATCGCCTCAACGTTGCCGGCAAGATCGACCAACTCCTTGGGCCCGACCGCCGGGATACGGGTGTCATAACGTCCGGCAGCGACCGCGTTGACCGCCCTACGCAGCGAGGCGATCGGCCGCAGGAGCCAGCGACGTGCGACAACACTCAGCGTGACCACAATGACCGCGACCAGGAACACCGCTGTACCCAGTGAACTGAGCAACAGGTCCTGGGCGCCGGCGACCCGACCGACGGTGGATGTCTGCTCCTGGGAAATCGCGATCTCAAGGCTGGTCACATCGGCGCGCAGTGCACTCAGCCGGGTCCGGGCCGTCGAGGACCTCTCGACATCGCGGGCAGCCGCAACAGCACCGTCCCGCATCGCCGCAAGTTCTGGCCGCGCCACGTCCGAGCGCCACGCCTGGTATGCCCCGGCGACGCCGTGCAGCTGGGTGACCAACGTGGCCTGACCATCCAGGAGCATCTCCAGGCGCGCATAGTGCACCGGGATCAACTTGCCGGCCTCGTCGAACGAGTCGAGGAAGGAGCGATCCTCGGTGATCAGATACCCGCGAACGCTGCTCTCCTGATCGACGTAGTCGGCCAGGAGCATGGCCGCGGTGGTCGCGGCGGGATCCAGTCGGTTGCCCCGTTCGGCGGTGGCATGGTTGGCCCTGACCGCGGAGTAAACCGCTACCCCGAGGGTGGCAACGCCCACGACCAGAGCCAGTGCCGCCATCGCCCGGATACCCCAGCGCAGACCCGCCACCTGTGCCACGGTGACTCCCTCCGATCCCCGAAGCCCTTGCAGCCTCGATGTCGGGCTCACGGCATTGTCGCCCAACGCGATGACGGCATGGCGCGCAGCCGGGCGCTCGCCCGCCCCGCCGAGCGTCCCGGCGGCGCGTGCCATCCGCCCGCCCGGCCGGGTCCCGACCCGATCCGGTGGTTGGACCATGACTGAAGATCTTTTTCATGGAGAGTTAATGATCGTCACCACTCACAACGCTTCTCCATCCGTTACGCTCTGTTCGGTCAACGTCCGCCGACCGGGAGACCGTGCCACACGAAGCCAACACCAGAGGTCAACCAAGCACCGAGCATCGTCCAGCGCCGGAAATCATCCAGCGCAGGCAACCAAGGAGGCAATCACGTAATGACGGCGGAGACTCCGGCGAGGCCACCGCGGATGCGGATACGATCACGACGGCAGACTCGCACGGACCTGCCGCAGCCTCCCCCCGACGCTGCCATCTGGAGCCAGGGGCTTACCAAGCAGTACGGCACCCGACGGTCAGTGGACCGGCTGAACCTGCACGTCCCCACCGGGGCGTTGTCGGGCTTCGTCGGGCCCAACGGAGCCGGCAAGACGACCACTCTGCGAATGCTTCTCGGGCTGATCCGGCCCAGCGAGGGCCACGGTTTCGTGCTCGGGCACCCCATCGGCAATCCCGCGGCCTATCTCCCCCGGGTCGGCGCGATGATCGAGGGGCCGACCTTCCATCCTGGCCTCAGCGGGCGCGCCAATCTCCTCCTGTTGGCCCGCCTGCGCCGGCTCGGTCCGGACCGGGTCACCGAGACCTTGGACCTGGTCGGCCTGACCACCCGGGCCGACGACCGATTCTCCACTTACTCGCTGGGTATGAAGCAGCGATTGGGAATCGCAGCCGCGCTGTTGCCGAACCCCGAACTCCTGATCCTCGACGAACCGACCAACGGGCTCGACCCAGCGGGCATCCGGGAGGTCAGGAGCCTACTCAAGGACCTCGCCGGGGCGCGGATGACGGTTTTCGTGTCCAGTCACCTACTGTCCGAAGTCGAACAGATCTGCGACCACCTGGTCATGATCCGTTCCGGCCGGCTACTCTTCCAGGGCCACGTGACCGACCTGCTTGCCGCCGAGGAACCACGGCTCGTGCTGACCCCCGAACATGCGGGAGACACCGAACGCCTCGCCGCTCTGCTGCGCGACCACGGCCTGCAGGTCGACCCGCCGCAGGGGTCCTCGATCGGCTCGGTCAGCGTGCACGCCCCCGAGGCGGTAGCCGCGAACCTCAACAAAATCGCCATGAAAGCGGGAATCACTCTGCGCGCGCTGACCGCCTACCGCCCTACGCTGGAGGAGACCTTCCTGGTCGCAACAGGCGGGGTCGACGGCGATCTGATCCCGCGTAGCCGCAGCTCACCGGACGCCTCGGTACCGGCATCAGTGGACGGCTCAGTGGACGGTTCAGTGGACGCATCGATAGCTGCCTCGGGCGGATTTCGCATCTCCGCCATGCCCGCCCCGGACGTGCCCGGATGCGCGTCGTGACCCCGATGTTCCGGGCCGAATGGGTCAAGCTCGGTCGCCCGCGCTTCTTCTTCGGGACGCTCGCCGCCATCGGCGCCGTCGCGGCGCTCGGCGCCGTGTTGACCATGCTGTCGGTTGGGCACAAGGACTACGACGGCGTGCCGGTCACGGCAGCCGCACTGGCCGCTCCGGACGGGGTCATGCAGGGGTTGGAAGCCGTCAGCATCCTGCTCGGTGTGACGGCCCTCGCCGTCACAGCCGCTGTTATCGGCGGCGACTTCACCCATGGAACACTGCGTAACCAGCTCATCGCCTATCCCTACCGGCTTCGCCTGCTCGCGGGCAAATGCCTGGCCCTGGCTGCCTTCGTCACCGTGATGGTCACTGCGGCCACGGTCGTGGCCGCCGCCGCATCGTTCGCGATCGCGCCCGCGACGGACGTGGGTACCGCTGCCTGGCACAGCACAGCCGGCCTGGTCGAGATCGGCAAGGGATACCTGAACGTGCTCGCGGCGTCGCTGGGATACGCGACCATAGGCGTCCTGGTCGGGGTGGTGTTCCGCTCCCCGGCTGCCGCGGTGTCGGTGGGGCTGGCATACGCCCTGCCGCTGGAGATGCTCGTATCGCGGATCTGGAGCCCGGCGGCAGCCTGGCTGCCCGCCCGGCTCATGGACACCTTCGCCGCAGGCGCGCACGGATATCACATCGCCTACTCCGCGGCCGGCCTCCGGATTCTCGTCTTCTGCTTGGCCGCGGTACTGGTCGCCGCCGGGCTGTTCAAGCACCGTGACATGACGTCCTGACCAGTCTCAGGGCTGACTCAGGGTCGACTCAGGACAGCAGGGCACGCAGGTCGACGCGCATCAGCCACTGGTCGAGCTTGAACGGCGGGTACGGCCACGGGATGGCGTCGAGTACCAACTGGTTGACGGGAAGCCACATCACCCCGCGGTGCGCATCGACGGCGCCCCGCCGGACGCCGATGTATCGGGTGGATGGACGGCGTAGTCCACCCAGGCCGATGTCCAGCGGCCGACCCAGGGCGAAGGTCATGTCCCGGCCCCGACCCGAGGGCCGGACGACCTGCACCACGCCGTCGAGCCCGGCGAGCACAACCGCCCCGCTGGTCGGGTCGGGAACGATGCTGCGGACGAGACCGCCGGTATCGGTGCCCGAAACGAAGTACTCCGGCGGGTTCAGCGCCCCCCAGCTCTGCGCCGGCCAACCGTCGACCGCCGGCGTCCGGCTGACCAGACCACGCTCGCTACCAATCTTGGGGTAGACGGCGAGCGTCGCGGCGCGCAGTCCGTCCGCCCTGGTGCGGGCGACATACAGGGTGCCGTTCGCGTCGAAACAGGCGGTCTCCATCCGCGAGTCGTCCGCCGC
>NZ_CAUVXL010000093.1:0-19273 GCF_963555915.1 Protofrankia sp. Cas4 | reverse complement strand
CGCACCGGGACGCTACGCGGAGTGATCGTCCCAAGATCCCGGCGCCCGGCACCCGCGGCATAGGAGAACTCCTGGATGGGGAACGCGACGACCTTGTCGTCCAATGTCCGACAATCAGCGATCAGCACAAAGCGCTCGTCGCCGGCCCGGCTCGTCGGATCGGCGACAACCTCGCGGGGGCTCACCACCACCGGCACGCCGAAGACCCGGACCTCCGGATACTGCCAGGTGGCGCGCACCCGGCCCGCGGTGTCGACGACCAACAACGCGCCCTGGGCGGTGCCGAGGCTGCTGGCGCCAAAGTACTGCGCGATCACCAGGTGACCACTGTCCGGGAGTCTGCTGATCGCCGCCGGGCCGCGTGACCACCTCGGTCCGCCGCTGCCCTCACGCGGGAAGGCGCTCGCGGCCGCGGCGGGCGGCGCGGTCGCGGCGAGCTGGTCGGTCGTCCACGAGCCGGCCGGGTCGTAACGCCACGGTCGTCCCCGCGCCGGGCGGCGGATCTGCCCGAGCGCCGGTAGCTGCCCGTAGACAGCCGTGTCCCAGCCGAAGTAGGACACGGCCGAGACGAACACCACCCGTTCGTCAGGCCCTGAACCGATCACGGTCACATCGGCCACATCAGCTCCGCCGACACCGCGAAACCCCGGCTCGGCGCGTGGCAGCTCCGTACGCCCCGTGCTTGACGGTACGACCAGCCGGGTGAAACTCACCGGACCCGGTTCGAACACCGCCAGCTCCATGCCCGACCCGGTCGGCTCCGCCTGGTTGTCCGAGAAGGGTGTAGTGGCGGTGACGACCGTCCCGTCGGAGGTGACGGTCGACATGTAGGCGGCCTGGCCGGGCCCGAAACCCCAGCCTGGAACATCCACTGTGGCAACCGGGACGCGCTCGGCGTGGTCCCCGAAACTGTCGGGCGCGCCGAAGAGCACAAGCGCGTCGGACGAAACGACTCGCCGCGAGCCACCCACCAGCTTCGCGATTCCCGTGGCGGCGAGAGCGCCGAGACCGGTCGCCGTCGCACCGACCACGATCCGACGGCGGGTCGTGCCCCGATGCGTCCCACCGGACGCGCCACGATCGGTTTCCGGGGGCGCGGGCACGGGTGCCGCCACCGGGGCGGGGACGGCCCCGGGAACAACAGCCGAAGTGACCCCATCGGCGGCAACTGCGGGAGCGGGCAGGGAGGGTGCGGAGGTCCGCCCCGGGGACGCCACGACCAGCCCAGGCATGCCGGCCACCCGATCGCCGCCGCCATGCCCCGCACCATGCTCCGCGCCCGGACGGGCTCCCTGGCCCGGATCACCGGATACATCCCCGCCATGCCCAGGGCCTCCGAGCGCGCGGACAGAACCATGATCGAGCGCCGGTTGGCCACTGGGCGAGGGCGGATGGTCCCCCGGTACGGATTTCCGACGCATGAGTCCTAGTCTCCGATGAAGACCGGGCCGTGGATGGTCAGGATCAAAAAACAGTGGGGTGACGTAGAGCGCCCGCGGGCGCTCTTACCGCTCGCGGGCAGAACTACCGAACAGGGCCGCCGGACTACCGGACAGGGCCGCGGGCCGCGGCGCGCGTTGCGCCGGCGCCAGCGCCGCGGACACGTCGACGGGCTCGTGGCCGCCGGGCCCGGCCGGTGGCCGGGCCGCGACCGGGATACGCAGGTCCGCCGCTGCCGGCCGATGCGCCCGCAACACCATGATGCCGGCCATGGTCGCGGTCACCGCCTGACAGCCGAGACCGACGGTGGCCGTGGCGACCAGGTGACCGCCGGCGGCGACCAAGCCGGCGGCGGTGAGCACGGTACCGGCCGCGAGCACCCCCACTACCTCCCGCCGGCCCGCCCCCAGGAGGTAGTTGGTGAACAGCAGCGTCACGGCAAGACAGGTCATGGCCAGTGCCAGAATCCACAGTGTCGAGGCGCCCGCGGCCAGGTGCGGGCCGAACACCGCTGACAGCACGGGTCTGGCCGCGACCACGCCTGTCCCCACCAGCAGCAGGCCGGGGGCGGCCACCCAGCCGACCGCCGCGAGCAGGGCTGTGGTGGCTGGACGACCCTGTGCCCGGCGCTGAGCCGCCTCCGGGAGCAGGAAGTTCGCCACCGCCAAACCGATGAACACCGGCACCTTGCAGGCCGTCGAAACAGCCGCGTAGGCCCCGACCTCGGCGGGGTTGAGCCAGCCGACGATGACCACATCCATGTTCTGCAGCATCGCGAGCGGCACGAGCGCGCCGAGAGCGGTTGTCGTGTCGTACCAGAGCGCGGGCATGGGTCGGGTGTCCGACATTCCCCGCGTGGTCATTCCCCGCGTAGTCCGGGCCGTACGCCGGCGGGCATGTGCGGTGCCGCACAGAACACCGACGATCAACCCGAGACCCGCACCGTTGACTCCGAATCCGGCGAACGCCAGACCGATGATGACGACGATGCGGCCAGCACCCTCAAGTACGAAATTATAGGCGAGTTCCTGGTAGGCGCGACGCGCCTGCAACAGACCACGCTCGACCGAAAGTGAGACCCAGATCGCAGCTCCCGCGATTGCCTCGGCAATCGCGAATGGATGCGGATAAGACAGGATCGCCGCCACCTGGCCGCATACCAACAGACCGAGGACACAGGTGACAACAACCACAACCATGCCGACACTGCGCAGCCGGCGAATCCAGGACGCCCGTGCGTGTCGGGTATCACCAGGAAAAGATGTGTCCCGCTGGACCACGGCGACCTGCAAGGCCGAGCCGCCCATCGAAAGGATCAGAAAGATCCCGGTCTGAACGACCAGCGCACCATAGTTGGTGGCATTGAGTACCCGCGCGAGTACAAGGTTGACCAGGAGGTTTCCGCCGTTGACGACAACTCCGGCAACCGCGAGCGACCCGGGGCCGGCGAGGCCCCGCACGATCAGCTCACGCGCTGCGATCGCCATCCACCTTCCTCCCGCACGCTTTCGTGTCCGCCAGCGCGTCGGCGTTTTGCCGCCATTTTCCGGACGTCGTCTGCCCACGGTAGGCCAACGCCGTACCCGGCCCGCATCGGGTGCCCGCGATCTGGCACCATCGTCGCGCGGAGTACGGAGCGGTGCGGCGAGACCGTGCCGAAAACAACGGGGCAGGTTGGGGGTCGAGCTGAAGGGAGCAGACCTGGTGCCCGCAATTGCAGCACCAGCGGACGGTCGGGGCAGGCATCTGGATACGCTCGCCGGGCGTCGTGTGGTGTTTCTCAACTGGCGTGATCTTGAGCATCCTCAGGCCGGTGGCGCCGAGCTCTACTGCCAATCGGTCGCAGAACGGTTTGCCGCGGCTGGTGCGCGGGTGAGTCTGCTCACCTCCCGACCGCCCGGCACCCAACGGTCGCAGAACGTACGGGGCATCGACGTCGAGCGCTCAGGTGGGACGTTCGGGGTGTACCCGGCCGCGTTGGCTCGCCTCCTACGCGACCGGCACGACATCGACGCAGTGGTGGACTGCCAGAACGGCATCCCGTTCTTCAGCCCGCTGGTGCTGCCCGGTACCCCGGTCGTCCAGGTTGTGCACCACGTCCACCAGCGGCAGTTCCCGCTCTACTTCCCGGCGCCCGTGGCCAGGATCGGCCAGCTGATGGAGACCCCCGGCAGCCGTTGGGTGTACCGGCAGTGTCCGGTGGCCGTTGTGTCACCCTCGACCAGGGACGAAGCGTGGGAGGTCCTGAAGCTGCGCGGGCCACGTTTCATCGTGCCCGGCGGCGTCGATCTTCCGTGGGATCACGGGTCTGGCCGACCGGCGGACCGACCGACCATCGTCTGTGTGGGCCGCCTCGTCCCGCACAAGCGGCTGCACCTGCTGCTCGACGCGCTTCCCACGCTTCGCGCGGCCCACCCGGGACTGGTCGTCGACGTGGTCGGCGACGGACCGGACCGGGAACGGCTCATCCGGCACGCGGCCGGGCTCGGTCTCGGCGAGGACATTGTGCACTGGCACGGCTACGTGACGGCTATGAAACGGGACCGGCTGCTGTCGACGGCCTGGCTGACTGTCAATCCGTCCCACGGTGAAGGGTGGGGTTTGTCCGTACTGGAGGCTAATGCCCACGGTGTCCCGGCCGTGGCATTCCGCGTGCCCGGGCTACGCGATGCCGTCTGCCATGGCAAAACCGGCTGGTTGGCGGATGACGCTGATGCGCTCGGACCCACGATCGACCGTGCACTTTCCGCCCTCGCGGACCCGGTCACGGCGACCCGCTGGCGCGAACGGGCCCGAGCGTGGGCCGCACGCTTCTCCTGGGACGCCACCGCCGAGCTGCTGGCCCGCATCGTGACCGCCGAGATGGACAGGCTGGACAACCGCACACCGGGCCGCCGCCCGCGGGAGTCACGCCGCGCGGACGTCCTTGTCACCCGAGCGGAATTCCTGCTGTCGCCGAGGCAGGCACTGCCAGTCCTGCGCCGTACCGACCTGGTATATCGCAATATCCCCGAAGGCGACGGGCCTTACCGGGACGGGACGCTGCGCGCCGGGGACGGCTTCGGCCATGCGGTCGCGGTGCTCTACGGTGCGGGCCTCGCCGATGCTCGTGCCGCACTCGATCGGGCCGGTGTCACCGGCCCGATCGAGGTACGGGCCGCGACCGGGGAGGACCTGCTGGTCGCCGCAGTCCGCTGTGCCCGGCCCGATGCCGTGGAAGCGGGCAGAGCCCCTGCCGCGGCCGGTTAGTGCGCCAGGGGTTCCCCGTCCCACGGCACCGAAGCCCTCCATCACGGGTCGACCTGGTCAACCAGGTCGACCCGTGATCAGGTGCGCGGCTCGGGTACCCGGGTCAGGTCATCGAGAGCTACCCGGTAGAGCGCGGCGAAGCGCCGCACAGCGGATTGATCAAAAAGGTCACGATGATAACAGAACGCCAGGTTCAGATCGTCACCATAGCCCGTGGCAGTGATCACGAGCCCCTGTGGCAAACCCGCGAATGCAGCGAAGTACAGCGATGTGATCCGCGGAGTATCAGCACCCGATGTAAGCCGGCCAGGCAGCCGTCCGAGGTTCGTCACGCTGGCCGTCGGCATCAGTAGCGGTCGCGCAACGGTCGCGGCGACGCGCAGCAGCGCGTGCCGCGCCGGGCCGGGCAGCCAGGCTGTACCGCGCAGGGCATTCCCGGTCTCCGCTGGTGGCCCTGCCGCCTTGTTGGCCGCCGTCTGCCTGCACACCGCGGCCAGCAGGGTTTCGGGGTCCCGCCGGTCCAGCGGTGTCATGGCAATCACCGCATCTCCCGTATGGTTGCCGAGGGCAACCTCCCCATCGCGGTCGCGGAGGTTGATCGGCATCCGTACCCGCAACCGCCCGGTCTCCCGCCCGGCCGCGGTGTTCCACTGCTCCACCGCAGCCGCGGCGGCTGCCAACAGAAGATCGTTGACGGTGACCGTGCCACCGGTGGCAGGCCGCCCGGGCTTGGGGACGGGAACCGCCATGCAGTACACGCCGTAGACGCAGGCCCGGCTGTTCGGTGATGTGCGGTTGGCACGGCCGAGGCCGGGCGCGGGGGCGATCCGCCCCTGCACCGGCTGGCGCAGCGGCGCCACGCCAGGCACGAGGCGGCTGATCCGCTCCATGGACGGGGCTGCCCGCCGACGGTGGCGCGGGAGCCCGGCGCACGCGTCGCCCCCGGCGATGTCTCCACCGGCGATGCCTCCACCGGCAATGTCGCCCCCGGCAATGTCTCCACCGGCGATGCCTCCACCGCAGATGTCACCCCTGGCGGTAGCGCTCCCGGAAACACCGCCGTCCACCAGGTTGTCAACAGCTGTCCCGCGTGGACGGCGCGTCCTGGTGACGACACGGGGCTCCAGGGCGACACGGGGCTCCAGTGCGACACGGGGCTCCAGGGCGACACAGCGCTCCAGGATCGCGTGCAGCAACATCGCCACGCTCAATCCGTCGAGAGCGACATGATGCGCGGCAACCGCGAGTGCGTCATCCTCGGGCAACCGCATGTGCAGAACCCGCACCGCAGGCACCCGGCTCAAGGCAAAAGGGCGAGAGCACAGGCCGGCGAACGCATCCCAGAGGTCACCATCATCATGACCGCTGGCTGTGATGATCGGAATATCGGCGACGTCCGGGAATGACCACCGCCGGCCAAGCAGGCCGGTGCGCATCCGTGCTCGCGCCATCGGATACCGGGCCGCGGCACCCTGCACCGCCCTGCGCAACGTCACCAGGTCGATGGCCTCACGGGTGCGTGCGATCATGCCAACCGAAACCGGCGCCGACCGGCGATCAGAAGCCATGATCATATTTTCCAGCACCGAAAAACGCCGGTCACGAGCAGGCCGCACCGGCTCGTGCCCTGCGTGCACCGGACCTGCGTGCACCGGACCTGTATGCACCGGCCCGGTCGACAGGTGGGGAGTGGATGACCCGGATCGGGGATACGGAATCAGGCTGACAAGTGGTTCCGCAACCGGCGCCGGCCGCCACATCTCGCGGGAGTCGATTCTGACACCTTCCTTCGGCTCAGAGCGGCGAAATGTCCCCACGACACACCCCACACGACCCAGTTTCCGTCCCGTCAGGTCAGTTGACGAGATTCGGGCAGGAATAGTGGCGAAGACCTCTTTTATCGCCGGATACGTCGCACGAACCGATCACCTGCGGCAGACCCGGAACAAATCCACTGGATGCGGCTCTTCTCAGGTGAACCGATGAGATGCGAGAACGGCCGATTCGCAGCCGGTCAAGGCTGTAATGACCTACTGGCAGGCTCGGGCGGCGTTCACTCTATATACCCGGCAACCCGGTATAGATATGCCGGATTGCCTGCGAGATTGCCTGGTCACGCAGCAACGCCGCTTCCAACCAGAAGAGCACATTGCCGAACATGCCCAGTCGAAAAATACACAACTAACACCCAACTGCTAAACAATATTGATGCATGATAGCCGATGATCCGCCACGCAGGATCCAGCGAAACCGAGCGTGCCCGGCACCAGAGGGGTAGATCAAGGAATCCCGAGTCCACAGCGGGGCGGACCGACCGGACCTGCCCCGCTATCGACGATCGCTCTGAGCGGGGACCGACACCGACGGGCGATCGGCTGGCCGCACGACGCGACGGACGGCCGTGGATGTGAGCACGCATGCGAACGCGCCTGCGCCGCACAGCTGGACCTGCCAGCCGAAGGCTCCCCGGCCAGAGCCCGGGAGGCTGTCGGGCGTCAGCGCCACCACCGTCACGGCAGCGCCCACGCAGCCGGCGGCAAGCCAGGACAGCCCGGTTGACCAACGTCGAGCAACCGCGACCAGCGCCGGGATTACCAGCGCAACCGGACCTGCGACCAGTGTAACCGCGCACATGCCGGCCGCGATGACACCGTAGCGGAGCTGATCTCGCACCTGCTCGGGCTGTTGCCGCCGGACCCACCGACCGGTGCCCCACCGACCGGTACCCCAGCGTCGGGTACCCCAGCGACGGGTGCGCTGCCCACGCGATGCCCGGCCGGCCGGCTTGCGCAAGCCGGCCGGGAGCACCGCCAGCGCGATCAGCCCCGCGACCATGATCATGCCGACGCCGAGGTCACGGCGGTACGTCTGCCCGGGCCGGTTCACGATGACAATCGTTCCGGCCACCCCGGCCGGAATGATCCATCCTTGCTGCCAGCCATCCAGTCGGATCACCGGAAGCGACACGCCGTTCACGGTCGCGGTCCACGAAGCGTTGGCGTTCTCCCGGACGGCAAGATAGCTACGCTCCCCCGCCGCAATCTCGACCGTGCGCCGCTCCGAGGTCCAGCCGGTGATCCGAGTACCCCGAACAGGTACCGAAGGCGCCGCTAGCGCGCCGTCGACCAGGGTGAGGGAGCCAACCGCGAACGGCGCCGACCCGGGTTCGGTCGTCAGCAGATGCGGGCCGGCGCTCAAGGTGACCGTTCCACCGTCGGTGCACAGACTCATCGTGACGGACCGGAGCGCTCCAGCGTCATCCGGCCGGCCGTCGAGCCGGGTGGAATACCGTTGCCCGTCAATGATCACCATCGGACCCGAGCCGCAGGGAAGGGCGACGGGCTCCGTCCCCGACTGCCCGGGGCCTGTAGCCACGCTCGACGAGCCGTCGCCACGTGCGCTCTGACCGCCGGTGCCGTCCTGTCTGCCGTCGGACATCCCGCCGGCTCCGGTCAGTAGGGGCGCGATCGGCACCGCCGCACCCCGGACGGTGAACGCAAGGGGCCGCGGTACATCAAACCGCCGACTGAGCTGCCGCTCTTCATCATCCTCGAACGGCTGGGACGGATCGGCCCGGTTACGCGCGAACGCGTAGACGATCCGCCCGGACGCCGTGCCGGAGAACCACCGTGCCATGTCGGAGGGTGCCTGCAGATACCGCTGAAATCTGATCCCGGGAATCGTCAGTTCACGAATTCCCGCGCCCAGAAAGGGGCCCCCGCCGCCGGCAACCTGCTCGAAGCCGACCCGGAACCACCGGGTCGGACCGGTGGGTACCGCGAGCTGCTGTGCGGATTCGATCGGCTTGACCGGGGTGACCACCGAACCGGCCTGGGTGGTCACCCGCAGCGCCCGCACGGTCGGACGGGACGGGCTCTCCTCCAGCAGCTGCACCGTCAACGTCGGTACCTCGACCGTTCGCGCGACGTCGACCTGCAACCACTGCCCCGCCGAGCCCCGGTCGGTCCTCAGACTCTGCCATGCCGAACTGGGATCACCGTCCACGGCGTTCGCGGGCGCCAGGTCAGGCGCGGCCACCAACTCAAAGCCGTAGGACGACGCGGTGACCGACATCCCACCGACATAGCCGGCCGTCGTCTGGTGCTCGGCCGCCGGCCGATCGGTCCACTGATCGGGTGGCCCCGTGGCACCCGCGACGTCCTCATGCGGCCCTAGGACGTAGGACTGAGCGCCGTGGACGAGCCCAAACCGATTGTCACGGCGGGTGAATGTGTCTGTCACCACCCAGGTGGTCCGTGGGCCGACGACATCGGCCGCAGCCGGATCAGCCGCGGTGGGATTATCCGCGGTGGGGCCAGCTGCGGTGGGGCCAGCCGTTGCGGCCAGGTCACCGGCCAACACGGCGGCCTGGTCGGGCAACACCCGCTGGGCCGCCATCTCCACGGTCGCCTCGGCACCCCCGGACACAATCAGCGCCGTAGCTGCCGGATACGCCTGCACCATGCTGGCTCCGCCCGGGACCACCCACACCTCCAGGGCAGGCACCCGCTGCGTCGGATTACGTAGCGCCGGGACAAGCCTGGCGTTTCCCGCGGAACGGGCCGGGAGCATCGGGCCGAACCTCGCGGCCTGCTGCAGACCGGATCCGCGCAGCGCACCGCTGATCTGCGCGGATGACGGCGGCACGTCCCAGTCCTTGTTCTGCAGATCATTGCGGACCAGCACCTGGCCGATCCCGGCCCGGGCCAGTGCCTCGGCAAGCCCTGGTGCGGATCCGAGCGTGAGCTGGCGTTCGATCCCGTCCATCCACCGGATGACGCCGGTCCCACCGAGCGGGATCAGGCTGCGAACCCCCCAGGGTGTCTGTGCCAACCACTGCATCGGCTCGTCCAACGGCCGACCCCAGCTGTACTCACCGAACGCCGTTCCCGGCAGCACCAAGGTCCGGCCGCCGGCCGGATTTCGCGCCAGCCACTGCGCAGCCTGCCCCCAGTAGCCCGGAACGTTACGGAATGTGCCGGCAGGAGTGAGCTTGCCCGCAAGTGCGGGGGTCATTCCCGCAATCACGCAGGCGGCGGTCACGACGGTCACGACGACCACGACCAGACCCGGCCGCCGCGCGGCGACCCTGCGGCGCCCGACCGGCCGCCCACGCCGGATGAACCGGATGATCGGGTCGCGCCGCCGGACCCCGCCAACCGCGCCACCCCGATCGGGGCGCCGCCACGAGGCCGCGACGGACAGGGCATGAGCGAGGCCGAGCGCCATCGGTAGTCGGACCACCGGCTGGAACTTGTAGACATTGCGCAGGAAGCCGAACGGAGCGCCGAACAGATCGCGGACGGTATCCGCCAAGGGACTTGCGGGTTGCCCAGGGTAGGCAGCGCAGATGGCGACGACCCCGACCCCGAACGTGAGCACCAGAAAGCGTCGGGCCGGCAGATCGGCGCGCGCGAGCCCCCAGACTCCGAGTGCCGCCACCAGGCCGGATCCGAGAACCGCGGCGAAGGTGGTGACGTATTCGGACGCCGCGGGCAACCATGGACTCGGCAGACGCAGGTAGGCCATCCAGTCGCTGGCGCCCCGCAACGCCTCGCCGACCGACGTCGTGGCGGTCGTGGTGACGGCGGTCTCGGTGTAAGGAAGAAAATTGAGGCCGTACCGCCGCTGCGTCGCCAGCGCCAGGACCCACCATCCGGTCGCGAGCAGCACCGACAGGATCCACCAACCCCGAAGGGCCCAGGCCCGCCGGTCTGTTCCGGCCAGAACGAGCACGACAGCCGGGCACAGCAGGACGTCCAGGGTGACGCTCGCGTTGACGCCGCCGGTCGCGAAAATCGCGAGCCCGGACAGTGCTGCGGCCCGCCGCGGCGACAGCTGCCGCAACGATCCGGATGAATCCCGCCGCACCGCGAGCACGAGCGGAAGGACCATCCACGGCAGCATTGCACTCCCCGTCAGCGCGACGGAGGTGGAGCCGATCTTTCCCAGGACGAACGGCGATACGGAGTAGGCAATCCCGCCGATCACCCGATGCGTCCGGCCACCGACGCGCAACGTGTCCGCGAGCCGGATGACTCCCCACGAAGCGACGGTCAGTATCAGAGCCATCCACAACCGCTGGGTGACCCACGGTGGTAGGCCCAGCACCTTCCCGCCGGCGAAGAACGACCCCATCGGGAACAGGTAGCCGACGTACTGGTTGGGGAGCAGGCCGAAGTCCGAGCTCGAACGCCACAGATGGGTGCTGGCGGCAAGGAAGCCGGCCGGGTCCACCGCAAGATCGAGCTTGGTGTCCGCAGCAAGCCTGCCAGGCGCCTGGAGCAGACACAGCAGGACGAAACCGGCGGCCATCGCCGCGATGGACCACCGCGGCGTACGGCCGAGGTGGTCGGAGACCGCCACGAGTGCGCCACCCTGCGGGCCGGACGGCGACGGCGACGACGGTGACGACGGTGACGACGACGACGACGACGACCGCAACGACCACCGGACCGCCGGATTGTCTGCTCCAACGATGATCATACGACCTCGCGCGGAGCCGACGTCAGGCCGGGGTCCCGTCCACCTCCGGTCCTGGTCGACCCGGGCGTCTGTACCGAGCTACCGTCGGCAGTCATACCGCCCGTACCCATACCGGCCGTACCCATACTGAGCACCCGGGCGCCCGGAGTCCGGGATGCCTCCGCCTCCGGCGCTGGATGGGTGCCCGTCCCTGCCGCGGCACCCAGGCGCCTTGCCTCAGCCAGCGGCGAGGGTACCGCCTGCAGGACCACCGACGGCGCTGCCTGGCTGGTCCGCAGGTGCAGCGGCGTGGGCAGGACAGGTACCCGCCGCCGGTACCGCCGGGCCCGCATCACGTCGACCAGCATCGCCGGGGTGTGCCTGGTGACCCGAAAGGTCCCGCCGGCCATCTCCGACCAGTGCACGGGAACCTCGGCGATTCGGTAACCCATCGACCGCGCAAGCGCGATGACCTCAACGTCGAAGCCGAAACCCGTGGACCGCGACAGGCTGAAGAGCAGCTTCGCCTCGGCATGCCGAAACGCCTTGAAGCCACACTGGGTGTCGGCGACGTCCAGTCCCGCAAGGGTCCGGGTGATTCGGTTGAACGCCCAGCTACCCATCCGCCGGCCGCTCGTGCGTAGCGCGTTGTCACCGATCCGGCGCGACCCGAGCGCAACCTCGGCATCGTTGAGCGCCGCGAGAAGCGGCGGCAGGTCGTTGAGATCCGAAGCCATATCCGCGTCCATGAACACGATCGACGCGCCCCGCGCCATCGCGACACCCGTGCGAATTGCCGTACCCTTACCGGAGTTCCACGGAAGGCTCACGACGCGTGCCCGCGGCAGCTCACTCAACAACCGCTCGGCAACCTCAGCAGTACGGTCGGTACTGCCGTCGTCCACAAGGATCACCTCCGCGCCGGCAAGCGTGCTCACCACAGCCACCAGACGGGGCAACGCCTCCGGGAGCCGGTGCGCCTCGTTGTAGGCGGGGATGACGATACTGACGGGAACGTGGTCCAAGAGTCACTCCCAAGCTGCGTCGGCAACGACAAGGGCGGTCGCGATCACCTGCCGATCGCGAAACACCTCGTCACGCCCGAATAGGTCCGGCCGAAGCTTCGATACGGCATCGCCGCGCCGGTGCGATCCGAGCTGCCAAATCAGTATTCACCCGGCGAGGACCGACCGACGATCCACCATTGCGCCGCCAACAGACTGGCGGCACGTGCTGGCCACGCGGGATGGACAGCAGGTATCCGTACATGCGCCCACCCATCCTTTCACCGGCCTTCCCCGAGGCCTCCGGCAACACGACACGAACCATGCCCGCAGGGATCTCGCGGCGAACGTCGTACCCGAGCCGACGACCCGCGAACGCCGCCGCCCACCCACCGTTCGGCACCGCTTGACGCACCTACACCTCGGACATCCTCTCGCAGGCGGGGCGCCCCTCTTCGCCCGCCACCCGCACGTCACTGCGACACACATCCGACAATGACCCCTTCGTCACACCATGCCCACCGTCGGATACCGAATCGTCACCGACCGGGATGGGGGTTATGCCACCGGCGACCTTGCGTCGACAGTTGTCTGCGTATTGTCAATGAATCGTGCTGCCGTGGATGACGAGTGCTCACCGGCACGATCACGCGCCCTGACCCCACGCCGATCCCACCCTGATCGCGCCAGTCGTTCCCACCAGCGCCCCCTCCGACAGTGTTCGGACGAAAGACAATCGGAACAGGTCTGCACCCCGTTTATTCACCCAACGGTGGTACTGTCGTCGAAATACTGAGGCTGATACCAAGCGTAATCGAACGAAAGATCTGAAACGGACTCGTAAAGTACGCAGCCCGGCCGCCAACTCCCTTCGGATCTCGCCGGTGCGGGTCAATGCATTGTGCCTGAGAACCGGTTGCGAATCCTGTGTCCGGGCGATCCGCGCCCAGCCGGCCCATGCCCCCCGCACCGGGGCATTCTGGATCCCGAGGATGTCCGCGCCGGGTGGGCGTCGCACCGAACAGGAGTGATCGATGACGGAAGGCCCTGCGACAGCCACCAGCCCCGGCGACGACGGTCCGACCCCACCGAGCCCAGCCGGTTCCGACAGCGATCCGACCGAGCGATCAGGGCGTCGGCGGGACATGGGTGATCCCGGCCTACGTGCCCTGGTCGGCGCCGGACGCTCGCGGCTGCCGCCGGGAACGGCTATGCGAGCCCGGGACGTCGCCCGGCCCGACCTCGACGACATGGCCGAGGCTGAACGCACCGTCGTCCTTCGGCGGCGTCCATGGACCGACTCCGCCACCGCCCCCACGACCGTCCCCCGAACGCAGCGTCGAGGGTAACTCAGACCGCCCTGACGCCTGCGTCAACACCTGTTTCAATCCTTGCGTCCGGCTGGGCCGTAGGCCGGGGCACTCGGGTCAGGGAGCCAGTGGCGCGGACGTGATCGGCACCACGCCAGATCGCTCGTAGGCCGTGAGCATGGTGATCCGCCGGATGTGACGTTGCTCGGCGCTGAACAGCGTCCCCAGGAACACCTCGATGAGGCCGACGGCCTCCGCAACGGTGTGCATCCGCGCACCGATACTCGCGACGTTCGCGTCGTTGTGCAGCCGGGCGAGCCGGGCCGTTTCGGTATTCCAGACGAGGGCGGCGCGCACGCCGGTGACCTTGTTCGCGGCGATGGCCTCGCCGTTGCCGGACCCGCCGATGACGACACCCAGACTGCCCGGTTCGCCCACTACGGCCGCGGCTGCCGCGATCACGTACGGCGGGTAGTCATCATCCGGGTCGTAGGCGGCCGGGCCGTGATCAACTGCCGAATGACCCAGCTCGGCCAGTCGAGTGATCAATGAGGTCTTGAGTTCGAAGCCCGCGTGGTCGGAACCGAGATGGACGCGCATGGAACGAAATGATGCCCGTCGCAGGCCGCCGTTACTCCCCCCGCTCCAATGATCTAGAAAAGACACACCTGACGGGCGACACCCGCGGGGCATCGGTCCCCGATCCTGTTCACCGGATGGTCCTTGACAGCAACAACCCGCTCACAGCGGCTGGCACCGACCCGGTCGGACCCGATCCGAGTGGGCGGATCAGTCGAACACGGGGCCGCTGTCCCGGGTGCGCTTGAGCTCGTAGAAGCCGGGAGTGCCCGCGACCAGCAGCACGCCGTCCCAGAGCCGGCCCGCGGCCTCGCCCTTGGGCGTCGGCGTGACGACGGGGCCGAAGAACGCCGTGTCCGCCACCGCGATCACCGGCGTGCCGACGTCCATGCCCACGCGGCTGATCCCGTCCTGATGGCTCGCCCGCAACGCATCGTCGAACTCCTCCGATGTCGCCGCATCAGCAAGATCCGGCTCCAGGCCGACCTCGGCCAGCGCCGCCGCGAAGGTGCCGGCTTCCCACTCGGCCTTCTGCAGGTGGCGACGCCGGCCCAGCGCCGTGTACAGCGGCAGCAACACGTCCTCGCCGTGCCTCGCCGCGGCAGCCACGCAGATCCGCACCGGGCCCCACGCGCGGTCCATCAGCTGCCGATATTCGTCCGGGAGGTCCCTGCCCTGGTTGAGCACGGCCAGGCTCATCACATGCCAACTGAAGCGCACCGGCCGGACCTGCTCGACGTTCAGCGCCCAGCGCGAGGCCAGCCATGCCCACGGGCAGCTGGGGTCGAACCAGAACGCGGCTGTGGTGACCGGCGTGACTGATTCGTGATCCGTGGTGGTGGTCGAGACCACCTGTGGTGAAACGCTCTGCGTGGACACAAGCCGCTCCTGATCATCCGACGAGATGGGCCCGGCACTCTCCTGTGTCCGACTCAACCATCGCAAGCAGCTGACTGTTTCCCGGACCGGGCCAGGTAGCCGGCCACCCGGTTGACCACGGCGACGAACGGCACAGCGGCAATCGCTCCCGGGATACCGGCCAGCACACCACCGGCGGACAGCGAGATGACGATCGCCAGTGGATGCAGACGCACGGCCCGCCGCATCACCAGCGGCTGCAGCAGGTGGCCCTCGACCTGCTGAACGCCGACCGCGACCGCCAGAATGACCAGGGCGGGCACCCAACCGTTGGAGACGAGCGTGACCAGCACCGCCGCCCCGCCGGCCACGGCAGCGCCGACGATCGGGATGAACCCGCCCAGAAACGTCAGCAGAGCCAGGGGTGCCACGAGGGGAACCCCGACCACCAACAACCCGATCGTGAGACCGGCGGCGTCCACGAGCGCTACCACCATGGTGCCGCGGACGTATCCGGTCAGTGTCGACCATGCCTCCCGGCCCGCGCCGCGCACCCGTGCCTCACTGTCAGGTGGGAAGCGGGTGACGATCCAGCCCCAGATCCGGTCACCGTCGTGGACGAAGAAGAACGTCGAGAACAGCATGAGCAGAAGGCCCGTGAGCACCTCGGCGGCAACGGTGGCGCCGGAGAGCACGCCGGAGGCAAGGCGGCCCCGGTTGTTCGCCAGCGTCTGGGTGATGGTGTTGGTGAGATCGTCCAACTGCTTCTGCGACAGGTGCAGCGGTCCGTCCTGCAGGTAGTCACGGACCTGTTCCACACCATTGCCGACCTGATCAGCCAGGCTCGGAAACTCGTTGGCCGCATTGAAGCCGACACCCACGCCCACGCCCACCACAATGATCAGGAAACCGACGACGGTCAGGAAGGAGGAGGCCAGTCTCGGCACCGAGTGTCGGCGCAGGGCCAACGCAACCGGGCGGATCAACGCGCTGATGAGCAGACCGGCGATCACCGGAATCACCACGATGCGGATCCGGCCGACGGCCATCAGGATGACGTAGATCGCCGCACCGATGATGAGAAGGCGCCAGGACCAGCCGGCGGCCACCCGCAAAGCCGCGGGCACCTGCGGTTCGACCCGAGCCGTGGGCGCCGGGGCCGTGGGCGCCGGGGCCGTGGGCGTCACAGGGGCGGGCGTCTGCTCCGCCCCAGCAGACGGTCCGGGTGGTCCGGGTGGCCCGGGCGGACCGGGCGGACCGGGCGGAGCCGTGTCCCTCGGCCGGGAAGGACGCCCAAAACCGGTCACACGCCTCACCGATGTTCTCCCTCACCGTCACGGCGCCTGCCGTGCTTGAGCCGGCCATGCCGCCCGAACGTTTCAAACCCGCATCAAACCCGACCACGGGCGCACCGGGTAGCTGTTTGTCCGTACCGGCCACAGATCGCCACCGACCACAGATCCGTACCAGCCACAGATCGCTACCGGGTATGCCCGATGGAGCGGACGTGCCGGGTGCCTGGAGCGTGGGAGACTGTGGGATCCGCGCCGTTGTGCCGCCCAAGCCGCCGGACCCGGACGTCCGCCACCCTCGCCCCGGTGCGGGACGCTCATCCGACCTGCCGAAAGGACCTGCGTGTCAGCCAACAACCTCACCCGCGACGAGGCGCGTGAGCGCGCCCGGCTGCTCAACGTGTCTTCCTACGAGGTGAACCTCGATCTGACGGTCGGCGACGTCACGTTCGCCGCCCGGACGACGGTGCGCTTCACCTGTGCCGAGCCGGGCGCTTCCACCTTTATCGAGCTGATCGCCCCGACCGTCCGCTCGGTGACCCTCAACGGCCGGAGCCTGGACCCGGCCGAGGTGTACGAGGCGAGCCGGATCGCGCTTTCGGATCTGGCGGAGGTCAACGAGCTGGAGGTGGTGGCCGACTGCGCCTACTCGAAGACCGGCGAAGGCCTGCACCGTTTTGTCGACCCCGTCGACAGCGCCGTCTACCTGTACACCCAGTTCGAGACCTACGACGCCCACCGGATGTACGCCTGTTTCGACCAGCCGGACCTGAAGGCGGTCTTCCATCTGTCGGTGGTCGCCCCGGCCGGCTGGACGTGCATCTCCAACGGACGCCGGCTGGAGTCCACCGACGCGGAATCGCAGCGGCCCTTCTGGCTCTTCGATGCCACACCGGTCATCTCGACCTACATCACCGCGCTGGTCGCCGGCCCCTATCACGAGGTCCGTGACCACCACGACGGAATCGACCTGGGCCTGTACTGCCGGCAGTCGCTGGCCGAGTTCCTCGACCCGGACGAGCTCCTCACGATCACCAAGGCCGGCTTCGACTTCTATCACCGGGTGTTCGACTACCGGTACCCGTTCGACAAATATGATCAGCTCTTCGTCCCCGAGTTCAACGCGGGTGCGATGGAGAACGCCGGTTGCGTGACGTTCCTGGAGGACTACGTCTTCCGCGCAAAGGTCACCGAGGCCCGCCGGGAGCGGCGAGCCGAGACGATCCTGCACGAGATGGCCCACATGTGGTTCGGCGACCTCGTGACGATGCGCTGGTGGGACGACCTGTGGCTGAACGAGTCGTTCGCGACGTTCATGTCGGTGCTCGCCCAGGTCGCCGCGACCCGGTTCACCAACGGTTGGACGACGTTCGCCAACGCCGAGAAGGGCTGGGCCTACCGGCAGGACCAGCTGTCCTCCACCCATCCCATCGTCGCCGACGCGCCCGACATGGACGCGGTACGCACGAACTTCGACGGGATCACCTACGCCAAGGGCGCCTCCGTCCTCAAGCAGCTGGTGGCGTGGGTCGGCCAGGAGGAGTTCCTGGCCGGGCTGCGGTCGTACTTCCGCCGGTACGAGTACGCCAACACCTCGCTGCGGGATCTGCTGGACGAGCTGGAGAACGCAAGCGGCCGGGACCTCTCCGTGTGGTCGGCGGACTGGCTGGAGACCACCGGAGCCAACACCCTGCGTGCCCGTTTCGAAACCGACTCATCCGGCCTGTTCACGGCGTTCGACCTGGTGCAGGAACCGGCGTCGTCACCGTCCACGGCGAGCCGGACGCTGCGGCCGCATCGGCTGGCGATCGGCCTGTACGACCGTGCCTCCGACGGGTCGCTGCTACGCCGCGAGCGCATCGAACTGGACGTCGTCGGCGCGCTGACCGAGATCCCGAAGCTCGTCGGCGCCCGCCGGCCCGACCTGATTCTGATCAACGACGACGACCTCACCTACGCCAAGATCCGCCTGGATGACCGGTCCCTGGCGACGCTGATCGACTCGATCGGCGCGATCCGCGATTCGCTCCCACGGACGCTGTGCTGGGCGGCGGCCTGGGACATGACGCGCGACGCCGAACTCGCCGCGCGGGACTACGTCGCCCTCGTGCTCTCCGGTGTGGACACCGAGGACGACATCGGCGTGGTGCAGTCGCTGCTGGCCAAGGCACAACTCACGATCGACACCTACGGGGATCCGGCAAACCGGTCGGGCGCGTTGCGGGCGCTGTCCGCGCGGGCCGAGGAGCTGCTGGCCACGGCCGAGCCCGGCAGCGACCTCCAACTGGTCTACGCGACCACCGTCGCCCACGCCGAAGAACCCGACCAGGTCGCACGCGTCCGCGCCGTCTTCGAGGGCGCCGAGGTCATCGACGGGCTCGCCCTCGACACCGAGCTGCGCTGGACCCTGCTCATCCAGCTGGTTGCACGCGGCGTGTACGGAGTCACCGAGATCGAGGCCGAGCTCGCCCGCGACCCCACCGCGACCGGCGAGAAGCGGGCCGCCACCGCCCGCTCGGCCCGGCCCACCGCCGAGGCGAAGGCCGTCGCGTGGGCCGCGGCGATGGAGTCCGACAAACTGTCGAACCATCTGCTGGTGGCGACCATAGGCGGCTTCTGGATGCCCGGCCAGGACGAGCTGACCCGGCCGTACGTGGACCGCTACTTCGCCGAGATCGGTCAGATCTGGCGGACCCGGACCTTCGACACCGCCCAGACGATCACGCAGATGCTCTTCCCGGCCGCGATCATCGAACCGGAGACGGTCGAGGCGGTGGACGCCTACCTCGCCGATCAGGAACCGGTACCCGCGCTGCGCCGGGCGCTGGTCGAGGGCCGCGACGGGCTGGTGCGCGCGCTGCGCGCCCGCGCCAAGGACGTCGAGGCCGCCGCGGCTGCCGCCGGCTCCTGACCACGCCGGCTCCTGACCACACAGGCAGCGGATCCCGCTGGCCCGCGGTCGTCATCACGATCGCGGGCCAGCCCTGCCATCCAGGTCGGATCAACGACCCGGGGAGCCCGGCCTCCGGCAGCGCGAAAAACCATAATCGCGCCGCCTTTGGCCCTCTAGCCCTGT
>NZ_CAUVXL010000092.1:0-15487 GCF_963555915.1 Protofrankia sp. Cas4 | reverse complement strand
CCGCCGTGGTAGAGGCGGTCGAGGTCGACGAGGACCACGCGGGGGTCGGCCGTGGCGCGGGCGCGCAGATCGTCGCTGAACCCGGCTGCCGAGAAGAACAGCAGCCTGGCCCCCTCCGTGTCGAGATCGCGGGTGGCCGCAATCAGTTCCCGGGCCTGTTCCAGCCGATTCAGGTGCTCGGTGCCAGCGGAGCGAGCGCGCCGACATGCTCCGACAGGTGCGCACCGAAGCGCCGGAGTGACTCGGCCTCGGTCGCCTGAAAGTAGAGCCCGCCGGTCTGTTCGCAGACCGCCTCCAGCAGGAAGGACTTGCCCTGCCGGCGGCGGCCGGTGACCACGCCAAGCGTGGCGCCGGGCGTGGCGTCGGTGGCGAACCTCGACAGGCTCGCCCATTCGGCCTCGCGGTCGAACATGTCATCGGGCCGCCGCACGCCACTCCCATTGATCATCCCTGGCATGCTGGGGCCAGGCTAGTGGAACCATACTTATATGAAGTGTGTTTCCACTAGCGTCTGGGAACCTCGGCCTCCGGCGATGCACGCACCCCAGCCCCGCTCCTTGATCCGCTCCTCTACAGGCGGGCACTCTTAACGATGTGAATCTGATGCTCCTGCCACAACACCAGATTCACATCGTTCCCACAGAGCGTCCGGGAGCCGGCCTACGGCTCTGGCTGTGGATGCGGAGTGCCGGCGTGCTGGGAATCCGCTGCCGGCGGACCGGCCACGTCCGCCAACTGGTACAGCCCGTTGACGATCCCCCCGACGAGGTCGCCGAGGGTGAAGCTGGAGATCATCGTCAGGACGGCGAGCCCGGCGGCCTGGTCGGAGATGCGACCCTTGGCCGCGTGCGTCGTCACGATGCGGGCAAACCGCTGGCCGGGCGACACCAGGAGCAGAACGGCGGGGTCCCGCGTCGTGTCCACCAGGTTGGCCAACGCCTGCTCAGCGAACAGGTCGGCGTTACAGTCGACCGCACCTACCCGAACGGTGAAGCGAATACCGGTCTGGGCCTCCGCCGCCGCTCGGGCGCCTTCAAGTCGATCAAGCTGGTCGTGAGTGAACGCATCACCACGTGCCACTGGCGCCACCCGAGCCCGGTACCGCCGCATGGGGACGCTCGTCGTCTGCGACCGCGGGCGGCTCGCCGATCCAGATCTCGTCGTGCTGCCACGGGCGTCCCGGGCGATAACGGGACGGGCCGCTCCCCCGGCTCGACAGGAAGGTCAGGACGACCGCGATGAGAAAGCCGGCCGCGATCGTCCCGCCGTAGACGAGCCATGTCTCAAGCGGCGTGAGCGGGTCGGGGCTGTAACTGTCTCCGATGTCCTGCGCCAGGGCGGCACCGGCAAACGCCGGAATCGCAAGGACGGCCAGTGTCGCTACGGTGAGTGCACGGCGAGTGAAGTGCCGTGGACGTCGACGAGTCACGTTCCGAAGGTTACCGGGTGATTGGCCCGAGGTCGTCTGGGAGGGCCGCCTGTCACTGTGGCGCAGGCCCCTACCGCCTCGGAAGGCGGGCCCGTGCCCCCCTGTCACCCGCCGTCGAGTCACCCGCCGTCGACCTGATCGCGGACGCAGGCGAGCAGCCGCGCAAGCCGCTGTACCTGTGGGTCCACCCGTAGCCGCTCGACGGTCACGGGCCGGCCGTCGGCGTCGGTGACCGCAAGCCGCCAGTTCGGGTAGGAGTCCACGGTGCCGGGCAGGTTCGGCTGGCGCAGGTCACCGACGGCATCGCCGGGTGCCGCGAGCACGATTCGTGACGGTGATCGGGCCAGGAGACCGTGCAGGGCAAAAGCCACTTCGCGGGTCGCGGCAAGGCCCAGAGCAGGCATGTGGCTCTCGGAGGCATCGGAACTACCCGAGCCACCCGAGCCACCGGTCGCACCGGATCCGGATGCCGGGGGGGCAGCCTGGTCGAGCGTGGCGAGGTCGACGGCGAGCAGCCCTTCACGGCGCAGCAGCGCGATCAGCGCGTCCCGTTCCCGCTGCCAGGCGGCGAGTTCAGCCTCCACCGACTGCCGCAGGAGGCCGCGGCGGGCACGCACCCGGACATGCTCGCCGGTCAGGTAGCCGGCAACAGTAGGAAGATCATGTGTGGTGACACTCGCCATCGCCGGTTCCCGCCACCTGCGCGGCACAACCGGATCGCCGTGCGCGTCACGTTCGAACCATGCGACGGTCGACCCGAGCACTCCGGCCCGGGCCAGTGTCGCCGCCACCGACGGTTGGACCGTGCCCAGGTCCTCACCGACGACGAGCGCGCCGGCCCGGGTCGCCTCGAGGGCGAGGAGCCCCAGCATGGCATCGGCGTCGTAGCGGACGTACGTACCGGCCGAGGCCGGGTTGCCGGCCGGGATCCACCACAGCCGGAATAGTCCCAGGATGTGGTCGACCCGCAGGCCACCACCCCGGCGGAGCACGGCGGCAACCATCTGCCGGAACGGCGCGTAGCCGGCCTCGGCCAACCGGTCGGGCCGCCACGGCGGCAGCGCCCAGTCCTGACCCTGTTGGCTGAAACCATCGGGCGGTGCGCCGATGGACGCGCCGGTCGCGAAGACGTCCTGGCAGGCCCAGGCATCCGCGCCACCGGGATCAACGCCGACCGCAAGATCATGAACGATACCGACAGTCATACCGCTATCACGGGCGGCCGCCTGTGCGGCCATGAGCTGGGCATCGCAGCATCGTTGCAACCAGCGGTGGAACGCGATCCGGGTACGCAGTTCAACCCGCGCGGCAGCTACCGCGGGCCCATGGGGATCATGTAGCTCCGCGGGCCACCGCCGCCAGTCCCGACCGTGGCGTTCGGCAAGTGCGCACCAGGTGGCGAAGTCGGCGAGACCCTCCTCGCCGGCCCGCTCGTCGCCGGCCCGATCGTCGCCCGCCGGTGCGGCCGGCTCGACCGTGGCGGTGAACAGGAGCTCCAACGCGGCGCTCTTGGCCCGCCACACCCCGTCCCGGTCAAGCAGGTCGGGATCGCCCCCCGCGCGGGCCCCGGCGGCGAGCTGATCGATCCGCGCCCGGGTGGCGGCGTCCACCTGCGCGTATTCAGGGAGGTCCTCAGGACGCAGATACAGCGCCGAGGCGAACCGCCGACTGGCCGGGTAGTACGGGGACGGCTCGACCGGAACCGTCGGCGCGACCGCGTGCACCGGGTTGACCAGCAGGACGTCAGCGCGCCGACCGTCGGCCGACCCGGACCACGCGGCGATCGCGGCAAGGTCGGCGTAGTCGCCCATCCCCCAGGACGCCGCCGACTGCAACGCGTACAGCTGGATCATCCATCCCCAGGTACGGGCACAGGTCACACCCGCTGGAGCGGGCAGCGTGTCCGGCACGACGACGACCTTTGCCGTGATCGAGGCCACACCGGCTGTGACCCGCAACTCATGATCACCAAGCGGCAGGCCGGCGGGCAGGTTCAGCGGGATACCGAGCAGGTCCAGACCGTCGACCGTGCGACGTTCGACGGTCTCGCCCCAGTCCGTCAGCTGGCGGCTCCCACCACCTTCGAACGCGAGCTCGGCGGTGCGGACGGGGCCGGGCGGCACCCGCAGGATCACCGGCGTGACCGCGGACCTCCGCACCACGACGCAGGCCGGCAGCGCACGTCGCCACGGCGCGTCACGCGCCTGCGCAAGAGCCGCAACCGGATGTGCGACGTCGACATCGAGCAGGCCGAGCACGGTCCGCACGACGTCCGCCGCGACGGGCACGTCCCGGCCGTCCGCGTCGACGTAACGGGTGGCGACGCCATGCGCGTCCGCCAGTGCGGCCAGGATTTCACCAGGGCCGGCGGCCGGACCGCCAACCTCGAGGCCGGATTCACGACCGGCGTTGTCAGAGAGCACGACCGGATCCTCTCGCCCGCCAGGATCGGCGGTAGGCAGGCCGGGTGGACGACGATGCCGGTGACGATGCCGGTGACGAGGTCTCCTCCCACCGGTGGGGGACGCGATCAGGCTCCTGCTCCAGGGTCGCGCCCGGCCAGACATCCGACGGCACACCTGAGGAGGACGGCGACGGCACGTCCCGGGGAACCGGGAGCGACAGGCGCAACAGTGCCCCACCGCCCGGGGCCGCCTCAGCGCGCACCTGGCCGCCGTGCACGGCCGCGGCATCGGCCACGATGGCCAGGCCGAGCCCGGATCCGGGTAGCCCACGCGCGGACGTCGCCCGATAAAACCGGTCGAAGACCCGGGAGCGGTCCGCCGGCGCGATCCCCGGGCCCTCGTCGGTGACGACAACCTCGCCGGGACCCACCTGCACGTGTACCTCGCCCTGATCCGGGGAGAACTTCACCGCGTTGTCCAGCAGGTTGGTCACCGCCCGTTCCAACATATGCGGACGTCCGTCCACCGGCGACGCAACGGCGCTCACCACGATCTGGACGTCCTTGACCTTGGCGCGCCTACGCACCCGGTCGGCCGCATCATGGACGATCTCGGTCAGGTCGACGCGCTCGACATCCTCGGTGGGCGCCTCGTCGCGGGCAAGTTCGACGAGTTCGCTGACCAGGCCGCTCAGTTCGCGGATCTGGGCGTCCACGTCGCGCAGCAGCGCGTCCCGATCGTCCGCGGGCAACGCGCGATCCGGGTTGGCCTCGGCCCGCAGCAACAGTTCGATATTGGTCCGCAGGCTGGTGAGTGGGGTGCGCAGCTCGTGGCTGGCATCGTCGACAAGCTCACGCTGCCGCGCACGGGAGGCCTCCAGTGCCCGCAGCATGCTGTTGAGGCTGTTGGCCATCCGAGCAATTTCGTCGCTACCCGTCACGGGGATCAACGCGGACAGGTCCTGCGTGCGGGCGACCTCCTCGGCGGCGGCGGCGGCGGCGTCCACCGGTTTGAGAGATGCCCGCGCGATCAGCAGGCCGAGCAGCACCGACCCGGCTACCCCCGCCACCCCCACGCCGAGCAGGATCAGGCCGAGGGCACGCAGGGTCTGGTCGACGTCGGACATGTCCCGCGCCAGCTGCAGCGCAGCCGGACCGACGCCGGGAAAGTCCATGGGGACGGTCGCCATTCGATACCGGCCGCCATCAATCGTGACAGTGCGCAGTTGATGACTGACCAGCAGCCGGGCCACCGCGACGTCGGTGGCGTCCGCCGGCAGTCTGGCCGCCTGGACGGACAGCGGAATCGCGATGCCGTCGGCGGATACAGCCTGCGCGAGCAGGCCGAAGCTGTTGAACCGGAACCGCTGCTCACCCGGCCATCCGTCCCGTATGAACGAGTGAGTCGCCGCGTCGGCCTGTTCGATCAGTTGCTGGTCGATGGACCGGCCGAGCACGATGCTGGTCGCGCCGAGTGCCACGCCCGCCACGACGGCCACCGCCGCGGTCACCGCGAGGCCGATGAGCAGCGCCATCCGGTTACGCAGCGACAGATGAGCGAGTGACAAACGGTGATGGCGAGGCCGCGCGCTCATCCGGGGGCTCTCATAACGGGACCTGCACCCGCCCGTGCTCCGATAGGTGGTCCGACCCGTACACATCGCCTTCGACGATCACATGGGCCACGGTCGGGCTGGTCACGATGCCGCGTCCCGCAGGACATAACCCACCCCGCGAACCGTGTGCAGCACGCGCGACTCGCCGCCGGCCTCCAGTTTGCGGCGCAGGTAACTGACGAACACTTCGAGCGAGTTCGACGACGGTCCGAAGTCGTACCCCCAGACCCTCTCCATGATCGTGGAACGGGACAGGACCTGACGCTGGTGGACGAGAAACAGCTCCAGCAGATCGAACTCGGTCTTGGTGAGCGTCAGTTCCCGCTCCGCACGGGTCACCTGCCGGCTGCCCGGATCGAGACGGACGTCCGCGAAGAGCAGCGCCGGGGGCACGCCGAAGGATGCCGTCGACGGATCCGCTCCCGCCGCGGCCGCGCCAGCCGAGGCCGCGGCCCGGGCGGACAGCGATGCCCGGCGGGTCAGCGCGCGCAGCCGGGCGAACAGTTCCTCGAGTGCGAACGGTTTGACCAGATAGTCATCAGCCCCCACGTCCAGGCCGCTGACCCGGTCAGCCAGTCCATCACGGGCAGTGAGCATCAGTACCGGCAGGTCATCGCCACGGCCACGGAGCCGGCGACACGTTTCCAGGCCGTCCACCCGGGGCATCATCACGTCCAGCACGACGATGTCCGGGCGGTCACGAGTAACCGCGTCCAGCGCCTCGGCACCGTCGCGGGCCGAGCTGACCTCGTAGCCTTCGAACCGCAGCGACCGCTCTAGAGACTCCCGGACCGCCGGCTCATCATCAACCACCAGTACGCGCACACCCCACAGTCTGCCCTCCGAGTCAGGCTCCACGAGCCCTCCGGACGGCATCTCAGCATCGCCTACCGAGATCCTTATGCACCGTTCAGTTAGCGGGCTCGTGGGCTAGCGGGCTCGTGGGCTAGCAGGCTCGTGGGCTAGTGGGTTACCGACGCCGGGCCGGTGGATCGACCCACCGGCGACCGAGCGGGTCCGTCGAGCTCGGGGAGCGGGCCACTGTCGATCACGCTGGTGGAACCCTGGCCGGCGGGATCCTCCTCGTCATCGCGATCCCGCAGTGTCGCGTCATCATCACCATTGTCGATCATGACAACCTCGCTGCGCTGGACGCTGCCGAGCTCGATCCCCTCGACGTCCAGCGCCGCCCGGACGCGCTCGCGCAGTGCCCGTGCGACATCCCACTGCTTGAGCGGCTGGGTCTTGGCGACCACCCGCAACGCGTAGCCGTCCGCGGTCATCGATTCCATCCCCCATACTTCGGGTTCGGCGATGATCAGAGAGGCGAACGCCGGCTCCGCCCAGAGCTTGTCCGCGGTCGTCTTGAGAATCCGCTTGGCCCTGGCCACGTCGGTGTCGTAGTCCAGCGGGACGTCGAGCACCATGCGTGCCCATTGCTGACCCTTGTTCCCCACCCGCGCGATCTCGCCGTTGCGGACATACCAGACCGTACCCTCGATGTCCCGCAGTCGCGTGACTCGTAGGCTGACCGCCTCGACGCTCCCGCTGACCGGTCCGACATCGATGACGTCGCCCACACCGTACTGGTCCTCAAGGAGCATGAAGACGCCGGACAGGAAGTCCCGGACGAGATTCTGCGCGCCGAAGCCGACGGCCACGCCGACCACTCCGGCGCTGGCGACGATGGGCGCGAGGTTGATGGCCAGTTCGCCGAGAACGGTCACGAACGCGATCCCGAACACCATCACCGAGGTGATACTGCGCAGCAGGGACCCGACCGTCTCGGCGCGCTGGCGGCGGCGTTCCAGCAGGACGGTCGGATCACCGAAGGCACCGAGAAGGATCGCGCGCCCGGACCGGAACAGCCCGCTGGGCCCACCGTTGGCGGCCCGCCGGGTGGTCCGGACGATGAAGCGGTGCAGCATCGTCCGGACGAGAAAGGCGATCATCAAGATCAGTAAAATTTTCAGCGGTGTCCCGAGAAAGACATTGGCACCGCCGGCGAGGTACTCACTGTGGGTCAGATCGAAAACCGTCCGGCACAGGACGCCGGGCTTCTGGCCGCATGCGTTCTGGACCGCACCAAGGATCTGGTCGAGACTGGGAGTGATCGGGAGGTCGGTCGGGCTCGGGGTCGGGGTCGGCACGGCGGCTGCGGGCGAGCTCGACGCCTCGACCACCTGGCTCAGTAACGACCCGAACGGCTGGGCAAACACGGACACGGAGTCGGCCACGGCCGGATTCAGCTCCTCACAGGCAATCGATCTTCTTGACCGTCGGATGGTGCGACGCTCGCGGGCACCACGCGGTGCCCAGTCTTACCGATGGGCCGCAGCCGCGGAGCGATGGGTTGATGCCAGGGAATGACGTATAGTCAACGAACAGGCGCGTAAAGTGGCTCGGACGTGAGCAAGGTTGCACAGTGTGTCAACGATTACCCGATGACAATCGCAAACCCGCTCGCATTCGAGCTCTGAAGGCGGTTGACTGTCTCAGTGTCACCGGTGGCGAGCTTGTGACGGCCGCCACCCGGTAGGGCGAGGAGGTCGGCGCGTGACAGAAGCGCTGGTTCTCAATGCCACGTATGAACCGTTATGCGTGGTCTCACAGAGGCGTGCGCTGGTGCTCGTGCTCACCGAGAAGGCAGTCATGGTCGAGGCCGGAGATCGGGTTCTCCACTCGGCGACATATGCGGTCGAGGTACCCGTGGTGGTGCGGTTGGCCCGATTCGTCCGGGTGCCGTACCGATCCCAGGTGCCACTCACCCGCAAGGGAGTGCTGGCGCGCGACCATCACCGCTGCGTCTACTGCGGTGCGCCGGCGACGTCGCTGGATCACGTCATCCCCCGCTCCCGCGGGGGCGCACATGTATGGGAGAACGTGGTGGCGGCCTGCGGCCGCTGCAATCATCTGAAAGCAGACCGGGCTGTAGCCGATCTTGGCTGGCGGCTTCGCACGGCTCCCAGAGCGCCGAGCGGAGCCGCTTGGCGCATTCTGGGCAGCCGGCGGATGGACCCGCGCTGGTCGCGCTATCTCAGCTCGGACGGTGACGAAGCCGCATCCGCCTGACCCCGGAGGCGTCGCCCACCCGCATGGGGTCCGCCTGCCCACGATCCATCGGCGCCGGCCGGAAGGGTCAGGTGGTCATCACCAGCAGGGCGGTGTCGTCGTCGGTCTGCACGGCCAGCCCGGAAGCGGTCAGGCAGCGCCGCAGCAGCACCCGGGCCGGGACAGGCTGCGACACCGCCGGCGCCGGCACGGCCGGACCCGCCGGACCTGCCGGACCCGCCGGACCCGCCGGACCCGCCGGCGCCATGTCGTCCGTCGCGCTGGCGAGACCGCGACGCAGCCGGTCCATGCCGTCCTGGAGCGGGTGTCGTCGGGACTCGACCAGGCCGTCGGTGTAAAGAACGATTCCGGAGCCTGGTGGGAGCTCCAGCGAAGTCTCCGAGAACACGTCGATATCACCGACTCCCAGTGGCAGGCCCGGATCGAGCACCAGGTAGTCCGGCTCCTCGTCGGGCATGACCAGCAACGGCGGCAGATGACCGGCGTTCGACACGGTCGCCCGGCGGGTCCTGGGGTCGTAGACGACATACATGCAGGTAGCCAGGTGCAGCCCGGGAAGGGCGTCGACAACCCGGTCGAGCCGGGACAGCAGCTCGGCCGGCGCCCAGTCCTCCAGGGCATACGCCCGCAGCGCCGCCCGAAGCTGGCCCATCACCGCGGCCGCCTGCAGACCTCGTCCCATGACGTCACCGATCGCGATCCCCACCCGACCATCCGATAGCGGGATCACATCGTAGAGGTCGCCGCCGACCTCGGTCCCGGCCGTGCCGGGACGGTATTCCACCGCGATCTCCACCCCACGCAGGGCCGGCGGGTCCGCCGGCAACAGCGAACGCTGCAGGGTGAGCGCGCACTCCTGCTCGGCGCTGTAGCGCTGGGCGTTGTCAAGGGCGGCTGCCCCCCGGCGAGCCAGGTGCTCGGCGAGGCTGATCTCGACGGGTGTGTACGTGCCCGACTCGCGGATGAGCATGACCGCACCGAGTACCCGACCGCGGCCCGGCATCGGCACGGTGATCGACGGTCCCTTCAGGAGCTGGTGGTACAGGCTGTCGGCCCCAGCCCGGATCGACAGCCGCGCCGCAAGGTCGTCGGTCAGGTAGGGGGTGTACCAGGTCTGTCCGGTACGCAGCACCAGGCCGGGCGCGTAGTCGTTGTCCAGGCTGGGCTGCTCGGTGGCGACGGCGCCGCGCAGGACCTCCGCGACCCGGCCGTTGCGGTGCACGATCGCGCCGATGCCTATCTCGTCGCCGTCGCGGAGAAAGACCATGGCCCCGTCACCGAGCCGTGGTACCGCCAGCGATGCGATCATGTCGACGATCCGCTGCGGGACGAGGGAACCGGACAGCGCCAGACCCGCGTCGGACAGGAATCCGAGCTGCTCGAGCGCCGTCCGTTGCGCGACACGCTTGCGGGGACGAAGGACGTGCCCGCGACGTCGGCGCCGCCCATCCAGGACACGACGGATCCGAGCCAACGAGTCACACATGCTTTGCGAAATCGAACGATAACGTATAGTCACCAACTCCACGCGACGAAGTCTAGTTCGGTTAGCGGATATCACGCCTGACGACAGGGATCGGGACTTGGATGGAACCATGCACCTTTGGTGGCTCGACGCCGTCCTGTACGAGGTCTACATCCGCAGCTTCGCTGACTCCGGCGGCGACGGGATCGGGGATCTCGCAGGCATCGCCACCCGCCTGCCCTATCTGCGCGATCTGGGCGTGGACGGAATCTGGATCACACCATTCTACCGGTCACCCATGGCCGATCACGGCTATGACGTGGCCGACCACCGCGACGTCGACCCGTTGTTCGGTGATCTGGCCACCTTCGACGCGCTCCTGACCGACGCACACCGTCATGGCCTGAAGGTGCTCGTCGACCTCGTCCCGAACCACTCCAGCAACGCCCACCCGGCCTTTCGCGCGGCGCTCGCCGCTGGCGCAGGTGCCCCCGAGCGTGACCTCTACATCTTTCGGGACGGACGCGGCGAGAATGCGGCGCAGCCACCGAACAACTGGGTGTCGGTGTTCGGCGGACCTGCCTGGACCCAGGTGGCTGACGGCCAGTGGTACCTGCACCTGTTCGCACCGCAACAGCCCGACTGGAACTGGCGGCACCCCCAGGTGCGTGCCGACCATGACACCACCGTCCGTTTCTGGCTCGACCACGGCGTCGACGGCTTCCGCATCGACGTCACCCACGGCCTGGTCAAGAACGACCTGCTGCCGGACAACCCACCAGCGCCGGGCGAGACGATCACCTTCTTCCGGGAGCGGGCCGAGCCCCACGCCTGGGACCAGGACGGCGTCCACGAGATCTACCAGCGCTGGCGGGCGATCGTCGAGGACTACGACCGCCGCGACGGTAAGGCGCGGGCGCTGGTCGGGGAGACCTGGGTGGCCGACCCGCGACGGCTGGCCCGCTACGTCCGGCCCGACGAGCTGCACCTGACGTTCGCGTTCTCGCTGCTGGCCGCCCCGTGGTCGGCCACGGCCTGGCGTAGTGCGATCACCGAGGATCTGGCCGCGACCGCGGAGGTGGGCGCCCCCGCGACCTGGGTGCTGTCCAACCATGACGTGATCCGGCCGGCCAGCCGCTACGGCGACGGCGACGGCGACGGCGACGGCGACGGCGACGGCGACGGCGCGATCGGCCTGCGCCGAGCCCGGGCGGCGCTGCTCACCCTGCTCGCCCTGCCCGGGCCGGTGTTCCTCTACCAGGGCGACGAGCTCGGCCTGCCCGAGGTGGACGTGCCGCCCGAAGCCCGCCAGGATCCCGTCTGGGAGCGGTCCGGCCGGAGTCGGCCCGGCCGGGACGGCGCCCGGGTGCCACTGCCGTGGTCGGAACACGCCCAGCCGTTCGGGTTCAGCGCCGCCGGCGTGACGCCCTGGCTGCCGCAGCCCGATGCCTGGGCCGACCTGACCGCCCAAGCGCAGGCGTCCGACCCGATGTCGACGCTGGTGCTGACCCGTGGCGCGCTGGCGCTGCGCCGCGCGCTTGCCTGCCTCGGAGGCGGCGCGTTGCGCTGGCGGGACGACCTGGCACCCGGATGCCTCGCGTTCGACCGCCCAGGGGTCCCAGGCGCACCAGACCAGGCCGGTCTGACCTGCGTGATGTCGACCGCCGAGCGGGACACGACATGTGCGCTGCCCGGCCGCCTCATCCTGGCCAGCGGCCCGGTCGGCTATGACGGGGTCACGCTGGCCCTTCCCCCGGACACCACCGCATGGCTCGCGCCGCGATGACCCGAACAGGTGCCGTTCCCCGGATCACCCCGACGGTCCGCGATCCGTCGCGCAGAATGGTCGGTGTGACTCAGCGACCGGCGATGGCCCGCCCGACCGATACCTTCTACGACGCGGTCGGCGGCGAGGAGACGTTTCACCGGCTGGTGGCCCACTTCTACGCAGGGGTCGCCGAAGACCCGTTGCTGCGGCCGCTCTACCCGGAGGAAGACCTGTCCGCCGCCCAGGAGCGGCTGCAGATGTTCCTCGTCCAGTACTGGGGCGGGCCCTCAACCTACAGCGAGCAGCGCGGTCACCCCCGACTGCGGCTGCGTCACGCACCGTTCGCGATCGGCCCGGCCCAGCGGGACGCCTGGCTCATCCGCATGCGTGCCGCCGTCGACGAGCTGAACCTGCCCGCCGAGCATGCGCAGCCGCTGTGGGACTACCTGACGATGGCGGCCAACTCACTGGTCAACCACCCGGAATGAGCCGCGGCCCGGCCCGCTCTGTGGACGGGCCGCTCGCCCGCTCACAGAGCCGTTGCGGCCGTGCCGTTCAGCCGGGCCGGCGCGGGGCACGAAATCCCGAGAGGAACGGGATGATCTCGATCACCAGATAGCCCGCCCGCACCAGTGGATCCGCCTCGGCAATGGCACGGGCCTCATCCAGCGACCCGGTCTGGAACAGCAGCACCGCCTGCAGCTGCGTGTCAGGTTCGTCCGACCCGCCATACAGCACAAGCGACCCCGCAGCCCGCAGCGACTCCAGATACTTCAGGTGCTCGGCATGCCGCCGGTCGTACCCGCCATCCTCACCGGACGCCGGATGCGGGCGTCCCTGCCTGAGAACGACCAGCTCATAGCGGTTCAGCGCGGCCACGGCACTCCCCCACGGTCGAGTCCTATTCGCGGGTGAGCTTGCGGTAGGTCACCCGGTGCGGACGCGCTGCCTCGACGCCAAGGCGTTCGATCTTGTTGGCCTCGTAGTCCGCGAAGTTCCCCTCGAACCAGAACCAGCGCGCCGGGTCGGCCTCCGTACCCTCCCAGGCGAGAGTGTGGGTGGTGACACGGTCCAGGAACCACCGGTCGTGGGAGATCACAACCGCGCATCCCGGGAACTCTCCCAGCGCGTCCTCCAGCGACCGCAGGGTCTCAACGTCAAGGTCGTTGGTGGGTTCGTCCAGCAGCAGGAGGTTGCCACCCCGCTTGAGGGTCAGCGCGAGGTTCAGCCGGTTCCGCTCACCGCCGGACAGGACTCCGACCGGCTTCTGCTGATCCGGCCCCTTGAAGCCGAACGCCGACACGTACGCCCGGCTCGGCAGATCGACTTTGCCTACGATGATGTGGTCGAGCCCGTCGGAGACGATCTCCCACACGTTCTTCTTCGGGTCGAGGCCCGCGCGGCTCTGGTCGACATAGGCGATGTCAACCGTCTCACCGATGGCCAGCTCGCCGGCGTCAGGTGCCGCCGCACCGGTCAGCATGGTGAACAAGGTGGTTTTCCCGACACCGTTCGGGCCGATCACGCCGACGATGCCGCCGCGTGGCAGGGAGAACGACAGGTCGTCGATGAGGACCCGGTCGCCGAAACCCTTACGGAGTTTCTTCGCCTCGATCACGACGCTACCCAGCCGCGGACCCGGTGGGATCTGGATCTCCTCGAAGTCGCGGGGACGCGCCTTGTCCGCCTCCGCGGCCAGTTCCTCATAGCGGGCGAGGCGGGCCTTGCTCTTGGCCTGGCGGGCCTTCGGGTTCGAACGCACCCACTCCAGCTCCTGCGCGAGGACGCGCTTGCGCTTTGCGTCCTTGCCACCTTCGACCTTGAGGCGGGCGGCCTTCGTCTCCAGGTACGTCGTGTAGTTGCCCTCGTAGGGGTAGGCGTGACCCCGGTCGAGCTCGAGGATCCAGCCGGCGACGTTGTCGAGGAAGTAGCGGTCGTGGGTGACCGCGAGTACCGCTCCGCCGTAGCGCGCCAGGTGCTGCTCCAGCCAGGCGACGCTCTCCGCGTCCAGGTGGTTGGTGGGCTCGTCCAGCAGCAGCAGGTCAGGAGCCTCCAGGAGGAGCTTGCACAGAGCGACGCGCCGGCGCTCCCCACCGGAGAGCCTGGTCACCTCGGCATCACCCGGCGGCAGCCGCAACGCGTCCATCGCCTGATCGAGTTGGCTGTCGAGCTCCCAGGCGTTCACCGTCTCGATCTTGTCGATGAGTGCCGCCTGCTCGGCCAGGAGCACGTCGAAGTCCGCGTCGGGCGCGGCCATCTTCTCGTTGATCTCCTCGTACCGCGCGAGGACTCCACGGATCTCCCGGACCCCGTCCTCCACGTTGCCGCGAACGTCCTTGTCCTCGTCCAGCCGCGGTTCCTGCGCGAGCATGCCGACGGTGAAACCGGGGCTCAACGTCGCGTCTCCGTTGCTGGGCTGGTCAAGACCGGCCATGATCTTCAGCAGCGACGACTTGCCCGAGCCGTTGGGACCGACGACACCGATCTTCGCGCCAGGCAGGAACGACAGGGTGACATCGTCGAGGACGACCTTTTCACCGTGGGCTTTGCGCACCTTGCGCATCTGGAAGACGTACTGCGCCATGCGGTCAACCTTATGAGTCGGGCAGCCTGATACGTCAGGCGGCGATACGGGTCAGGCGATACGGGTCAGGCTGGGATGCGGGTCAGGCTGGGATGCGGGTCAGGCTGGGATGCGGGTCAGGCTGCGATGCGGGTCAGGCTGCGATTGGGAACTCCTCGGGACGCTGATCGGCATGCACCCGGGAGCGACACACCAGGGTACGAGCCGACTCCCCGACCATGTCCCGTGAGTCTCTTTCCCGCGAATGCTCCGGGGACTGCAGCCTCCGGGCGCGCGATCTGACGATCATTGCACGCCCTTTGGCCCGCTGGGGACTGCGGCCTCCGGGCGCGCGATCTGACGATCACCGCACGCCTTGTGGCCCGCTGGACATCAGGGGTCACCCAACGCTCAGCCGGATGGCTGGCGCGAGCCCCGACCCCACCGCCCCAACCTGGCCGTCCGGGGCGACAACGCTGACGCCGGTCCCGGTCCCGGTCCCGGCATCGACGCGGACCGGGAGATCCTGGCGGTCGAGAAACCGTTCACCGCCACCAGACGCCAGCGTATAGAACAACGCCAATATCACCGAATGATCCATTTTCGCCAACACGCCTGCCGTAGGTACACCCACCGCAGGTACAGCACTGATCGTGGAAGCGGAACCGATGCCGGCCACGTCCACCCTGTCGGGGCTGATGGTGAGCGTAGCGGTCACCGGCCGGGCCGGGTCCAGGGAGTAGGACGCTCGACGTCCGTCAGAGATCACCTCCAACCGGGCCGCGCGAGCCCCGGCCGGAACCGATGCACGCACATCGACACCGATGCTCAGCCCGTCGACGACCCGCAGCCGCTCCAACCGCGCAGCCGACGGTGACTCAAGTGTCCGGTTGTATCCGTCGGGCAACCGAAGCAGGTACGGCGATCGATCCGGATGATCGGCGAGAACGGTGAAGTCGGCGCGGCCTCGTGATACCGCATACAACACCCGGCCGTCCATCGCGGGCGAGTTGGCCACCACCGACGTGGGGTGCATGAGGAACGCCGGGTCGGCCGACACGATGACCAGTACTCGCCCGGGTTGGGCTGTGATCATGTTTGTCAAATTGCGATCACGTCGGGTGAAGGACACGTTGGCCCCCACCGCGAAGACGAGCACAACGGTACTAA
>NZ_CAUVXL010000091.1:0-6738 GCF_963555915.1 Protofrankia sp. Cas4 | reverse complement strand
CAGACAGGCAGCAGCGGTGAGCCCGCCTGCCCATGGCCGCGCGACGGCGAGGTCGATCAGCCCCCGAGCTCCGAAAAAGACCAGTGGGATGAGTACGGGCATGAGGTAGAAAGGACCGACATAGCGGATGCCACCCCACAGTTCGGCCGCGTTCCAGGCTCCCCAGAACACGATGTACCCAAGAATCAGCAGAACTGCCCCGACCCCGACCGCGAGGGCCGGCCCGGACAGTCGACGGCGGACGACCGCCGCGACCGACAGTGCTGCCAGGAACACGCCACCGCACGCCCAGATACCGAGAAACCAGAGATGGTCACCGATGGAGACGAGCCCTTCAACCGGCCCGAAGCGGTGCGCAGGGTCGGTGGGAAACAGGCGGCGATCCCCGAAGCCCAGCTTGTCGTCGGGCTCAAGCAGCGCAAACGGCAGTGTGAACGGACTGCCCGTTGCCGCCGCATTGTAGCTGAGCAACGCGGCGACCGGGACGATCAGCCCTACCCCGACCCAACGCAGCAGCCACCACCGCTGTCCGCGGGCGCCCCGGTGCACGGCCCACACCGCAAGCGGGCCGAGCACCAGGGCCGTGTCGTACGGGCGCACCGCCATCGCCAACCCCAGCGCCAGCCCTGCCGTGACAAGCGGCGCCCCACGACCGGTTCGCAGCCCTCGCAGCAACCCGACAAGCACGCACTCATACAGCACAAGGACCGGCAGATAGGACAACATCATCGCGCTGTGCAGAATGACCAGCGGCGACAGTGCCAGCAGCCAGGCTGCGACCGCGGCGGCCCGCCGATCGCCCAGCAACTCGATTCCGGCGTGGTAGGTCGCCACAACCGCGGCGGCGGCGACAAAGGCGAGTCCCGCGACGGTCCCGCCGGTGAGCACGAGGCTCAACGCGAACAGCCCGGCAACCACCGGGGTGTACTTCAGGACGTAGTGGCCGTCGACGACCGCCGCCAGCCACGGTGCGTAGGACTGCGCTGGCGTCGACGCCGACGGAAACAGATGGCCGCCCGCCAGTGTCTGGGCCTGCAGCCGGTAGAGGGCCTCGTCGTTGTTGATCGACAGATACGGAAACAGATAGTGATTGATCAGGACAGCCGCAAGCGCGCTGAGCACGGCCGCGGCCGCCACTGTCCATCCGGGCCGAGACACCGCGGCCAGCCGTGACCGCAGTACCACCAACGGTCGGCGCCACGACGGTCGTGGGTCACCGAGCCGGTCGAGCACGGGCTCGGGCAACGGGTCGAGGCGGTCATCTGACCGGCTCCGGCTAGAGGGCCAAAGGCGATGCGATCGTGGTTCTGGCGCATCGCCGGGTGCCGTGGGCCCGTCCACGCGCCCACGCGGTACCCGGATGGGCGTCGGTATATCGGCACCCCGCGCGCTGGTCACGGACTGACGCTACCCACAGGTCCGGGTGGGACCGGGCATCCACCCGTCTCATGACCGTTTCGCAACCGGACGGCGCCTGTGCCGACAGCCACCCGCAAGCCGCCGACTACCGTGCCATCACACCGTCGCCGGACGCTGGGCCGGGACGCCGGGGGGTCGGCGCTCAGACCCCGGCGCCCCTGGTAGATCGCCTGGCATCGACTCGCCGAGCAGCTCGTCCGCGCCTGCATGGGTGAAACCCCCGTCACGGTACCCGGAGCCGGTTCCGACGCCGGTCTGGCCATTGTGCACACCGGTCATGCCATTGCCGGCGAGGGGCTCGGAGCCCACCGCACTTCCTTCGCCTTCGGTGGCGTCCACGACCTCCACCGCGCCCATGGCGTCCGTGACCTCCATAGCCTCGTCTGCCTCCGTAACCTCGTCTGCCTCCGTAACCTCGGTGACGTCCATGACCTCCGTGGCTTCCCGGTTCGAGCGGACCACCCGCCGGACCTTGGCCGACTGGCGGGTCAGGTCGACAGCGACCGCATCGGCATCCACTTCGTAGACGACCCGGCGGCCTCCGTCCTGGGTCTCGAAGGACCTCTGCCGCAGCCGCCCGACCACGAGCGTCCTGTCGCCCTTGTGCAGCGACGCTCCGACGTTCTCCGCCAGGTGCCGCCAGCAGGTGACGGTCACGAATACGGTGTGGCCATCCACCCAGCGGTTCTGCGAACGGTCGAACCGGCGCGACGTGCTGGCCATGCGCAGGGAGCAGACGAAGTTCCCGTTCGCCGTGCATCGCACGTCAGGGTCATCGACGAGGTTGCCGAGCAGCGTGACCGATGCTTCGATCATGGTTCCTCCCGGATCATGGATACTGGCCTGCTTCCGTGACGGACGGTCCCGAAGGGTCGCCGGCCCTGAGAAACCCGGCGAGACCGTCCGCTGTCTCGTCCCACGTCACACTGTGACCGTTGACGACCGCTTCGACACGCCACCGAGGTCCGCTGTGGAAAGCCGTGCAGCTGTCCACAGCAGCGACACTGCGGGATGCACGATCAGTACAAAATATGCCATTCTGGACTTTTTGACCAAGCGCCACAAGGTCATCCGAGTATCGGGGCGTGGCGAGGCATGCGACCAGCTGACCGCGTCGGGTTGGCACCGGGGGACGGCGCGAGACCCGGTTCATCAGGCTCGGACATGCCGGCAGCTGGTTGACACGGGGCGCGAAATGATCGATTATTCCTCCGCTGGCCAGGTGCGAACCGCGCTGCGCGTTCACGCCAGGAGACCCGCACAATAGGCGGTAAGCGCCCGTAGCTCAGCGGATAGAGCAAGTGCCTTCTAAGCACTTGGTCGCAGGTTCGATCCCTGCCGGGCGCACCAGCCAAAACACCCCTGCCGATCTTGCTGGCAGAGGCGTTTTGTAGCAACGGGTGCAGCAACGGCCGTCAGGGTCGGGGGTCGGTCAGGTGGGTGTCGAGCTTGCCCAGTGCACGCCGCTTCTCCCCCATCGACGCATGCGCGTAGATCGTCATCGTGACCTCGATCGCCGAGTGGCCCGCGATGTCCCGCACGATGTGCGGTGGCACACCAAGATCCAGCAATAGCGTGACGCAGGTGTGGCGCAACCCGTGAAACACCACGCCATCGAGACCGACCGCGCACCGTAGCGGCAGCCAGAACCGCCGCAGGTTGTCGGGTTCGATCGGTGTCCCGATCTTCGTCGTGAACACATGGTCCGTCGTGACCCATCGTTCACCGGCTGCCGCACGCTCGGCGTCCTGGAGCTTGCGATGCTCCGCGAGCGCATCCGCGACCAGGCCCAGCAGCGGCAAGGTCCGTTCGGAGTCCTCCGTCTTCGGCGGGCATAGTCGCAGTTCCCCGCCGACCCGCAGAAGTGTGTGACGAACGGTCAGCGTCTCCCGCTCGGTGTCGATGTCCGACCACTGGAGACCGAGGAGTTCCCCGCGACGCATGCCGAGGAACAGCGCCAGGGCCAGCAGCGCGTAGAGCCGGCCGCCGGCCGCCGCGTCGAGAAGCTTGTGTGCCTGGTCGACGGTCAGGCCCCGGTCGACCCCGTAGCGCGGGCTCGACACCTGTACCAGCTTCGCGACGTTCCGCCGGATCAGCTCCTCCCGGACGGCAGCCTGTAGTGCGTTGCGAAGCACCGCATGCACGACCTGGACCTGACGCTTCGAGGGCAGCCGTTTGCAGCACCGATCGACCGCGCAGCAGCGCCGCGCCTCCTCCGGCCGAGCCTTGTCCCTACCCCGCGCGCAGCACAGGCAGGTGCTCTCCATCCGGCGGATGAACTGCCGGACGTCCGCGGCGGTCAGCCTGTTCAGCCGCTTCTTGCCGAGACCCGGAACGAGGTAGATCCGGACCGCCTTCTCATAGGTGACGTACGTGTTCGGCTGCCGGTTCGGTTTCACCGTCTGGGCAAGCCACACCGTCAGGAACCGCTCGACGGTCCAGCCGGTGGCGTCCGCCGGGATGCCCTGGTCAGAATTGGCCTGAAGTGCGGTGAGTTTGCCGCGGACGATCTCTTCCGACTTGCCGTAGACCGGCCGCCGTTTCGTCGTTCCGTCCGGCATGAGCACGTAGGCCGCGCCGACCCACAGGCCGTCCGCGCGCTGGTAGATCGAGCCCTGGCCGTTGGCGCGCTTGGTGCGTTCCTTGCGCCGGCCGTTCGCCGATCCGTTGTTGCTGGGCATGGTGGGTTCAGCTCCTTGCCGAAAGATTGCGAGGGAAGGGAATCCTCGGGGAGGTGGCGTGCGACGGTCGGGGCTGTTCCGGTCCTCTGGGCGCGGAAGGGTCTGCCGGGAAACCGGCCGCATCCAGGGCGCTACCGCGTCACTTCGTGATCGGCTACGCCGACCCTGGACCTGTCCGGCCCCCCGGCAGATAAGGCGCCTACCAGAGGAACGGAAGAAAAATGGGGGAGACGCGAAAGACCGCGACCACCGATCAGAACGGCGAGAGCTGCGCGGAAACCCTGCGATACGGGGCGATGTCGGGCACCCAGCCGCCGGCCGGACCAGGCCCGTGCGATCGGGGAGTTGCCGGAAACGCGGCGCCCGGGATCGCGCGGAACACCAACACGATGTCGACGTCCCCGAGGGCTTCCACGAAGACGGCGTCGGTGGGGATCGTAACCGCGGTCCGGGCGACCTCGAACGGGTCGGCTCCCGGTTTGACGGTCATCTCGTAGAAGCCGTGGCCGGGGGTGTCGAGGCGGACGAAGGGCTGTCCGTCGGAGGGGTCGCGCGGTGGGCCATGGTCAGGCGGAATGATGGGTGGCACGGTCTGCGCTCCTTGGATCAGAAGGGGTGCGGATCGAGGTCCCGGTGTGGTGTTCGAGCACCCACCGGGGCCGCTTATTCGATCTTTCTGTTGTGAGGGCTTACGACGTGTCCCGGGTGGACCGCGGGCCAACAGGCCGGTCCGGGCGAGTTGCCGAACACCAGCCGTCCCCCGGCCCCGCGCGAGCGTGGTCATGCTGCCGCCCCGCTGTCGGAGAGCCCGCGGAGCCGATCGATGTAGGCGACGAGCGCGGTTCGCGGGATACGCCGTGCCCGGCCGATCCGGACCGATTCGATCAGTTCGGCGTTGAGCAGCTCGTACAGGGTGGTGCGGCTCACGCCGAGCAGGTCGGCCGCCTCAGCCGGGGTCAGAAGGAGCTTGTGCACAACTACTCCGATGATCGTCAGGGTCAGGATTCAGGCCGCGCGGGGCATGCCGGGGTCGGTTGCCGAAACCGGGTGGGGATCCCCACGGGCCGCACGGGCGGCACGGGCCGCGTCGAGTTGGGCGCGCCAGCGGTGCCGATCGGCGACCGCGCGCAGCAGCAGGTGTTCCCGGCGCGGGGTCGCCGGATCACCGGGCCGGAGGAGCTGCCAGACGACCCGGTCGGGCGCGGCGCCCTGGCCGCCATCGCCGGTGTCCCCGGTGCCGGTGTGGCCGAGGACCGCGAGCTGTTCCCGAATCCAGGTTTTCCGATCTTCCTTGTGGTCGGCAAGTGTTTTCCCGGACCACTTCCGGGAGACCAGCACCCGGCGTCCGCCGAAGCCGAGGGTTTCGCGTCGGTGGACCTTGCCCTTGCACCGGCCGGGCACGAGCCCGCCGCGGGGGTTTTTCGGTTGGACGCCGTAGCGCAGCCAGTTCGCGCAGCCCGGCGAGCACGGCTCGTACCGCAGGGCGTCGGCGAGCCGGTCGACGTGTGCTCGCTGTGCGTCGGTGGCGATGTCGTGGCAGGTGTCCAACGATTTCGTCAGGTACTTGGTCAGGTAGCCGATCAGCCGGCCGGTGTTCCGGTCGTTGGCGGTCACCCCGTCGGCGCGGACCTGGACGCCGAACCGGACGACATGGGTAGGTTCGGCATCGTCGCCGATCGCGTCCAACGCCTCATCCCAGGTCGGCAGGGATGCGCCCGAGTCCGGGTCGAGGTAGCCGCCCGCTTCGTCGTCCCAGACGGGCAGCCTGTCCGGGGTATAGATCGGCCGATCGCAGGCCGGCCACCACACTTGGTGGTAGGTCGCCGCCGCGACCTGGCGGAGCAGCACCCGGGGAATCGTGCCGCGCATCGCCGCATGCAGATGCGGTGCCAGCCTGCGTTGCGGTTCCAGGCAGGCGAAGTACTGGACGTCGTACCCGACCGCCCGGCGGAGGTTCTGCCAGAACCGATCCACGAGTTTGGGAAAGTGGATCGCGTCGCGGGCCGCCCGCCGATAGTCGTAGCCGTCCGGATCCACCGGTGTGCCGTCGGAGTTCACGCGGCCGTAGCTGTCGCAGGTCAACGTGAGGAACATCGACGGCCGCCACACCGTCCCGTCCGATCCGGTGAACGTCCGCCCGACGGTCCGCCGATCCACCGGCAGCCGGGGCAGATCCGGGGCATCCTGCCGCCGGCGGGTCGACCGGGTCCGCCGGGGACGATCGCGACTGTCCGGCGCCGCCTTCCCCCGCACGCCGAGATCTGCCAGCGCTTCGTCTACCTGCGAGATCAGGTCATCGACTTCGGCGACCTGATCCACATCGTGGCTGTCCGTGGCATCGGTGCGGACCGCTTCGAGATCCGCGCGGAGCTGGACCAGCGTCTTCGCGTCATCGGTCGGTGGGTCCGGGTCGGGTAGCGGTTCGTCATCGAGATGCCAACCCGCCTTGCACTGCGCCATCCGGAGTTTCCGCGCACGCTCGGCACACGGCGGGCATTTGCTCGCGAGGGTGGCCCCGCACGGCACCGGGATGATCTCGGTTTCCCCAGTGACGACGTTGACTTTCCGCATCGCCAGCGGCCGGATGCACACCCCGTTTTCCGCCGCGACCGCCTCGAGGACATGGCGGGCGAGTGGC
>NZ_CAUVXL010000090.1:0-11090 GCF_963555915.1 Protofrankia sp. Cas4 | reverse complement strand
GCAGGGGCATGGCCAGCATCAGCGTGAGACCGATGGCGACCGCCGTGCCGCTGAACACGACCGCGCGGCCGGCTGTCGCCATCGTGGCGACGATCGCGTCCTGCGTCGCCTTACCGCTGTGGAGCTCCTCCCGGTAGCGATAGATGATGAGCAGCGAATAGTCGACAGCGATACCCAGGCCGATCAGCGTGACCAGGTTCTGCAGATACGTCGACAGCTCCATGTAGTGCGCGAAAACCCAGATGATCGCAAGGGTCGTCGGGATCGCGGCCGCAGCGAAGATCAAAGGCAGGAGGAAGGCCAACGTCCCGAAGACGAACGCGAGGATGACGAGCGCGATCGGAATGGCGATGTAGAGTTCGCCGACCTTGAGATCGTGCTTGAACACGGGATCGAGGTCATGCTCGATCGCAGCCTGGCCGGTGACGTAGGCATGAGCACCCGGTACCGTGCCGACCGCTGCCCGCATCCTGTCGGTATAGCCTTTCGCGTCGGCCGGCTCGAGATTCGACACGATGCGGGCGTTGACGATGGAGGCGGACACCGGTTGAACCGATGCGACCTCCCCACTGGGAAGAACGCCGGCCGCCCTGTGCGCCGCCTGATCGACCGTGGGCAGGAGCTGCGGGGCAGACCCCGGCGCGCCGCGCACGACAATCATGAAGGATCCGGTACTCTTCTGACCGAAATGGTCATCGAGGACGCGCTCCGCTCGCTGTGTGTCGGTACCCGGCAGCGAGAAGCGATTCGTCAGAAGGCGACTCAGCCCGGACGCGGCAGCGCTCGACACGACGAAGACAACCACCCAGACCGCCACGACAGCCCACCGATAACGGATCATCGCGCGCGTCCAGCGTTCCATCATGGTCACATACCCGCCGGAGCGCCTGATTATCCGACGGATGCACGGAAACTTACGTTGAACGTGAATGGTCGGGTGTGAACTGGCGAACGTGAACTGGCGAACGTGAACTGGCGAACGTGAACGGTCGAATGTGAACGGTCGGGTGTGAACGGTCGGGTGTGAACGCCGGAGATATCAGAGGTGATATGAGCAACGCACAGCTGCCACCCGCCGATTTCTACGCAACCCTTCCCCGGGTGCTCGCCGCAGCCGGGGCGCTTTTTCGCGATCCAGGCGGCCGGGTCCTGCTCGTCCAACCTACCTACCGCACCGACACCTGGCTGCTCCCCGGTGGCGCCATGGATCCGGGCGAGTACCCCTGGGAGACGGCCCGCCGCGAAGTCCGGGAGGAAATCGGGCTGGAGCTGCAGCCGGGGCGGCTACTCGGCGTCGACTGGGTCCCCGCCCAGGACGACGGACGACCGCCGCTGATCCACTTTATCTTCGATGGCGGAACACTCACCGAAACCGATGCCGAACACAGCGTGCGCCTACCGCCGGACGAGTTGACCGCCTGGCGGCTGTGCACGCCCACCGAGTGCGACACGCTGCTCCTCCCACGGGCGGCCCGACGCATCCAGGCGTGCGTGGCCGCACTTCGCACCGGGCAGACCGCCTACCTGCAGCACGGCTGGTCGCGCCGGGCACCATCGGGCTGACGGCCCACGATGCCGACCCCCGCACGCATCCCGCAGAGCATCCAGACGATGACTGACGCGACCCGTGGCCGGTGCTCCGTCCATACTGGGCACTTCCGTATGGTTCATTTGTGGTCATAAAAGGTCACAAGAGGTCACAAGATGGCGCTGTGGATCCGTCGATCGGCACGCAACGTAGACCAGTGAGAAGCGGGGAGAAGCATGGAACTGCGGCAATCGTTCCAACATCGAGTCTTATCAAAGGCAGCCGTCGTGGGGATCAGCCTGCTCGGCCTGCTTGGCCTGCTGAGCCTGGCTGCGTGCGGCGGCACGGCCTCGGGTCGGAAGGTCAGCGCTCCGGCCAGCGGATCAGCTGGTGCTCCGGCCGGTACGCCGGCCGGGACGTCGACCGGAGCGCCGGCCGACAAACCGGTCGACACGCCAGCCAGTGCGCAGGCCAGCGCGCCGGCAGCCGCCGCGGCACCGATCCTGCATGCGGGCGACTTCGTCCTTACCCAAGGCCCCGAAACGGCCGGCTTCATCCTTGACACATCCCCCGACAAACAGGCGAATCCGCAGATAGCAGAGAGCAAGATCGCGTCTTGCCTCGGCGTACCGCTCGCCGACGTCCAAGACCACGCAACCGACACGGTGGACGGCCCTTTCCTCTCGAGCACCGACGGACTGACCACGGTCGGCTCGCAGGCGGAGATCGCCCCAGCGGCCGACGTGACCCGTGATGCGGCCATCCTCACCCGCGCCCAGGCACCCAAATGCTTTGGCCAGCTCTTCTTCCAGTCGCTCCAGGAAGGAATGGCGGCCAGCGGCGCGCATGCCACCCTCAACTCGACCCGCTCGCTGACCCCGCCCACCGGTGCCACGGGTGCCATACGCATGAGCGTGACGGTGACCGCCAACAGCAAACGGGTCCCCATCACAGTCGACATGATCTTCATCATGTCCGGCCGCGTCGAGAGCTCCCTTATAGTCATCCAGGTGAACGGACTGCCAGACCCCACGCGCGAGCAGAACCTCACCCGTCAGGTCGCCGGGAAGGTCGCCCGGCAATCGGGACTGACCGCCGCGTAAGCCACCGTGAAAGCCACCGTGAAAGCCGCCGCTGGAGCGGGTTCCGGGCCTGCGGTCGTCCGAACCCCCACCCGCACCAGCGTCGTCCGAGGCTGCGGGCCAGCGTCGTCCGAACGATGTGACTTTCGTGCTGCTCCCGTAGCAGCAGATTCACATCCCTCGGTCGATGGGCCGGCGGGCCGGCGGTTATCCACTCCAGCAACGGCACATTCACATCCTTCGGTCGGCGGGCCGACGGTTATCCACAGCTGACGCCAGCGTGACGACTTCGGGCGTGTGCCCTGTCACCGTTCATAGTTGTGACGTCCACCGCAGGTCCGCACGACGGCGGATGGGAGATGATCGCCCGGGATCGCAGCGGCGTGATGGCAGTGCGGGACGCGATCGCGGGCGGCCTGCGCCCCGGGGAACTGCGGTGGCGGGTCAGCACAGGTCGGTGGCAACGGCCGCTACGGGGAGTCGTCGTCACCCACTCCGGGCCGTTGACCCGTCTCCAATGGCTCTGGTGCGCGCTGGAACGGGCCGGGCCGGGAGCCGTCCTTGCCGGGTCCACAGCGGCCACGCTCGACGGTCTGCGGGGGTTCGACGCGGCGACCGTGTTCGTCACTGTGCCGTCAGACCGGCAGCTCACCGGGCATCAGGGGATCGTGGTGCACCGCAGCAGCCAACTCACCTCAGCCAACGTCCATCCGGTCCGCGTTCCCCCGCGGACCAGGTTCGCCCGCTCGGTCGTCGACATGGCGGGCTGGGCGGCCCGGGACGACGACGCCAGGGCCGCGCTCGCCGCCTCCGTACAGCAACGGCTGGTCAGCGTCGGGGAAGTGCGGGCTGCGCTGGACCAGCGCGGGCGAGCGCGGCGTCGCCGCCTGATCGTCGACACGTTGGCAGATCTTGATGTTGGCGCTGAGTCAGTGGCGGAGATGCTGTACCGGCGAATCGAGCGTCGCCACGGCCTACCGCCCGCCCGGCGCCAGCACATGGTCGAGCTGGGCGGTCGTCGCTACCTGGACGTCTGGTACGAGCCATGGCGGGTCTGGGTGGAGATCGACGGGGCCGCACACCGGGAAGCCCGGCAATGGTGGGATGACCTGGCCCGGCAGAATCTCGGAGTGCTCCAGGACCGTCTGATCCTGCGTTTCCCAACGTGGCTGCTGCGGGAGCATCCTGAGCGCGTCGCCGCCCAGGTCGCGCAGGCGCTCCGCCAACGTGGCTGGGATGGCCGCCGCTGACCGGGCATCCGCAGCGGCTGGGGCGGCCCCCCACCGACCGCGGGCACCAGCAGCGGCTGGGCCACCAGCAGGCCGTCCACGAGCAGCGGCTCAACGATGTGAATCCAGTGCTGCTGTAGTAGCAGCAAATTCACATCCTTACTGCATGATCCGCTCTCCCCGCGCGGTCTGGGATGTCCGCGCGGTCTGGTCGACTGCCGGCGGCGGTGGTTAGATCACGGTGGACCGACGGCTGCGACCCACCGTGGCGTCGCTGCGCCATACGGGGACCGGGGAGCGTGTCATGACGACGAACAGCGACGAGACCACATGGCGGTTCGACGGATTGCGGGCGTTGTTCATCAACTGCACGCTCAAGCGCTCACCCGAACTCAGCCATACCGGGGGTCTGATCGATCGCAGCGCCGCCCTGATGGGTGAGCGCGGTGTCGAGGTCACGGTGCTCCGCGCGATTGATCACGATATCGCGACCGGGGTGTGGCCGGACATGACCGAGCACGGTTGGCCGAGTGACGAATGGCCGACCATCTACCAGCAGGTTCTGGCGGCCGACATCCTCGTGCTGGCCGGGTCGATCTGGCTCGGCGACAACAGCTCCGTGATGAAGAAAATGATCGAACGGCTGTACGCCTGCTCGCATCTGCTCAATGAAGCGGGCCAGTACGCCTATTACGGCCGGGTTGCCGGCTGCCTGATCACCGGAAACGAGGACGGCGTGAAGCACTGCGCCATGAACGTCCTCTACAGCTTGCAGCACCTCGGGTACACGATCCCGCCGCAGGCCGATGCGGGATGGATCGGTGAGGCCGGACCAGGGCCGTCCTATCTCGATCCGGGCTCGGGCGGACCGCAGAACGACTTCACCAACCGCAACACCGCGTTCATGACCTGGAACCTGCTGCACCTGGCGAAGATGCTCAAGGACGCGGGCGGCATCCCCACGCACGGCAACCAACGCTCGGCCTGGGACGCCGGCTGTCGGGACGAATACGCCAACCCCGACTACCGCTGACCCGACCGCCGCGGACCCGGGCCGGCGCTGGCCCGACCACCGCCGGCCCGGGTCCGCGGCGGCATGCAGCGGCCCGGATCGACCGACGCTGCCCACCCGCAGCATCAGCATTATCGGCATGTGTCGGCAGATCGGCGAGTGAGACCTGTACGGCCATTTCGCGCTGTTCTATCGTCGATGGGCGTCGACGAAGACGGACACCGCCGATCAACCCGAGCCGAGCGTCTTCCACGGGGGAGCAGATGCGCCATGCCCACCAGCGACACCATCAAAGCAGCCTGGATCGCCGGTCTCCTGGGTGTGGTTGGCACAATCGCCGGCGCGGTCCTCACTAACGGGTACGGACTGGGCCCCTCCCCGCGCCCCACGCCGACGTTCCCGACACCGCTGCCGACCCAGGCAGCATTCACGGCGTCACATCCCACCGCAGCCGCTACCTCTTCGAGATTCACGACGTCACCTCCCAACGCGGCTGCTGTCCCTTCGAGCTATCAAGGCACGTGGACAGGCGTGGTCACGCAGTCAAACAATGCCACCTACCAGCTCACGTTGAAAATCGGTGCCGGCAGTGTGGGCACCGGGGTCGGTTCGTGGCAGGTACCGATTTTCAGCTGTTCGGGGGTGTTGGTTCTGGAGTCCGGCGGCGGACCGTTGGTATTGCGACAAAATACGACATACAACCCGAGCCTTCAGTGTTTCAGCAAGTTCGAGGTCACTGTGACACTGCAGGAAAGCTCCAGGCTCACCTACCAGATCCTCGGCGCCACAACGACGAACGGACAATTCATCAAAGGCAATCCGGTCTTGGGCTCGGGTACTCTGACCCGGCTGTAGGGCGCAGGCTGCGGATGATATTGCGTGCTACGGCTATGGCGGTCCGGGTGGGATCGGCACACCGGGTGATGGCTACGATTTGCCTGCCTGTCCGCAGCAGGAGGTATGCGTGAGCAATGAAGCCAGTGCCGGCGCCGAAGCCGGCGCCAATGCCGACGCGGGGACAGAACGTCCGCCGAGGGTGTTCATCTCCTACGCGCACGCTGGCGGGGCGCAGGAGTCCGCGGGACACGACGAGTCCGTGCGGGAGCTCTACTGGTTTCTGCGCATGCGTGGGATCGACGCGACGTGCGACCTGCCCGCGTCCCAGCGGCGGCAGGACTGGACCCTGTGGATGGAGCGGGAGATCCGCGCGGCCGACTTCATCCTGGTGATCGCATCACCCGCGTATCGGCGTCGGGCCGACGGGGATGCCGCCGCCGACGACGGTCGTGGTGTGCAGTGGGAGGCCGGCCTGGTCCGCGAGGTCATCTATCGCGACCAGCGGGCGGGTTTGCTCCGGGTTCTGCCGGTCGTCCTCCCGGACGCGACCGCCGACGACATCCCGCTGTTCCTCCGGCCCTACTCGACCACCCACTACCAGGTGGATGAGATCTCCGATGCCGGGCTTGAGACCCTCCTGCGGGTCCTGCTCGGTCGGCCGCTGGAGATCGAACCTGCGCTGGGGAATCCCCCGCTGCTGCCTGCACGTCCCGGCCCGGGGGCACTTCAGGCGGTTGCGGTGGATGACCGGCCCGAGCCAGCGGCAGCGGCACGGACAGCTTCGGGATCGGCCGGTGTGGACATCTCGTTGAGCCGTGACGATCGGGATGCGCTGCTGACCGCCCTGGCGGAGAGTTTCACCACCGACATGGCGGCCGAGCGGATGCTGAGCCGTATCGGCTATCCGCGGTCGCGGCGTCCCGGCTTTGCCAATGCCGTACCCGAGCAGATCTGGAACATGATTCTCATCGACCTGGAGAACGGCGCGGTCGCGACGCCGTTCCGGGCGTTGCTGACCTCCGCCCTGCGCGACCAACCCCACAACCGGGTTTTCCGCCTGCTGGCGCAGCGATACGGCGTCGACCCCACCGCCGGCTGACCGGCCCCCGATATCGGGTGGGCTGTGTCGTCGGCGGGGTTACGCTGATCGTCGCAGGGCGGTTCCGGTGAGCAGTCGGTGGGACGCCGACGGGACGCCGGTGGGTAACGGGGGCGGTGTGGACGAGCAACGGGGAAACGGTTCGGGGGCCTCCTCGCGCAACGCCCAGCCCGTGGACGGCGCCCTGCGCGCCTGGGCGGTCGCGCATGCCCGCACCGTGGGCCGCACGGGTGATCCGTCGGGGATGCCGCCGTGGCCGGACGGTGCGCGGCCGGCCGGGCCGGGTCCGCGGTGGGACGAGCCGTGGGGGCCGGGTGACGTCGTCGTCGCCGAACCGCCGGCCACCCTGACCGGCCACACCGATGAGATCAACTCGGTGGAGTGGGCGACCGGCCCCGACGGCCGGCTGCTACTCGCCTCAGGCAGCGACGACGCCACGGTGCGGATCTGGGATCCGCACACCGGTGCCACCCTGCACACCCTGACCGGCCACACCAGCTGGGTCAACTCGGTGGGGTGGGCGACCGGCCCCGACGGCCGGCTGCTACTCGCCTCAGGCGGCGGCGACCGGACGGTGCGGATCTGGGATCCGAGCACCGGCCACACCCTGACCGGCCACACCGGCACGGTCCGGTCGGTGGGGTGGGCGACCGGCCCCGACGGCCGGCTGCTACTCGCCTCCGGCGGCACCGACGACACGGTGCGGATCTGGGATCCGCACACCGGCCACACCCTGCACACCCTGACCGGCCACACCGGCCCGGTCCGGTCGGTGGGGTGGGCGACCGGCCCCGACGGCCGGCTACTACTCGCCTCAGGCAGCGCCGACGACACGGTGCGGATCTGGGATCCGCACACCGGCCACACCCTGCACACCCTCACCGGCCACACCGACACGGTCTACTCGGTGGGGTGGGCGACCAGCCCCGACGGCCAGCTGCTACTCGCCTCAGGCAGCGACGACGCCACGGTGCGGATCTGGGATCCGACCACCGGCCACACCCTGCACACCCTGACCGGCCACACCGGCCCGGTCTTGTCGGTGGGGTGGGCGACCGGCCCCGACGGCCGGCTGCTACTCGCCTCAGGCAGCAACGACCGGACGGTGCGGGTCTGGGATCCGACCACCGGCCACACCGTGCGCACCCTCACCGGCCACACCAGCTGGGTCAGGTCGGTGGGGTGGGCGACCGGCCCCGACGGCCGGCTACTACTCGCCTCAGGCAGCGCCGACCGGACCGTCCGGATCTGGGATGTCGAGGTCACGTCCTCGCTACCGGCTGCCGCCGTCACCACAGGTGACAAGCCCGCGGTCCCCGCGACCGATCCGACGCCCCGCCGGCCGCGGGTCGTCGGGTCGCACGTAGGCCAGGTGTGGTCGTTGGCGTTCGTGGATCATGCCTACGGCTCCCGCCAACTGGTCTCCGGCGGTGCCGACGGCGCTGTGATGATGTGGGATACCCAGGGGTCCGGTGCGTCGCGAACCATTACCCGGCATGAGTCCCAGGTGCGCGCGATCGCCGCCTGTGAACTGGGGCGCAGCGGTTCGGTGGCGTCCGTGTCCGAGGACGGGACGAACCGCGTCACCGTCATCGACGGCGACGCGGCGCCAACCCAGGGCTGGCTCGGCGGCGCGCTGCGAGCGGTCGCCACAACACGGCAGTCGGACGGCTCGTGGTTGCTCGCGTACGCGGGGGACAGCGCCATCGTGCACACACAGCACATGCTGCCGGCGACATCGACGGTGGATGGATGGCGCACGGGAATGTCGAGTGAGTTATCCGGCCACGACAACCGGGTGCTGGCGCTCGCTTTCGGGGTCGCAGTCAACGGCCAACCCGTGCTCGCGAGCGGCGGGCTCGACCGGACGATCCGGCTGTGGTCCCCGCCAGACTGGGATCCAGAAGACAGCCCGAGGCTGGCACGAGGCTGGGAGCCTCTGGCGGAACTCGACGGCCATACCGGGTGGGTCACATCGCTGGCATTCGCCGCGGGCGAGGGCGCCCAACTGCTGCTAGCCTCGGCCAGCCACGATCATACGGTGCGAATCTGGGATGTCATCAGCGGACGGCTGCTGCAGACGCTGGAAGGTCACGGGGCGCCGGTGTGGACGGTGTGCTGGGTGCCATGGCCGGACGGCCGGCGGATGTTCGCCTCCGGCGGTAACGACGGCAACGTCCGGATCTGGGACGCCGACGCAGGCGACCAGATCGACATTCTTTCCCACCCGACCGACGTCCTCACGGTCGCGGCGTCCACCGCCGACGATGGCACTCCGATCATCGTCACCGGTGGCGATGACGGCCAGATCCGCCGGTGGGATCTTCCGCGGTCGGACGAGCCGTGGGGGCCGGGTGAGGTCGTCGTCACCGAACCACCGGCCACCCTGACCGGCCACACCGGCACGGTCTGGTCGGTGGGGTGGACGACCGGCCCCGACGGCCGGCTACTACTGGCCTCGGGCAGCGCCGACGCCACGGTGCGGGTCTGGGATCCGCACACCGGCCACCTCCTGCACACCCTGACCGGCCACACCGGCCCGGTCTGGTCGGTGGGGTGGGCGGCCGGCCCCGACGGCCGGCTGCTACTGGCCTCGGGCAGCAACGACGCCACGGTGCGGATCTGGGATCCGCACACCGGCCACCTCCTGCACACCCTGACCGGCCACACCCGCACGGTCTGGTCGGTGGGGTGGGCGGCCGGCCCCGACGGCCGGCTGCTACTGGCCTCGGGCAGCGCCGACGCCACGGTGCGGATCTGGGATCCGCACACCGGCCACACCCTGCACACCCTCACCGGCCACACCAGCGGGGTCTACTCGGTGGGGTGGGCGACCGGCCCCGACGGCCGGCTGCTACTCGCCTCGGGCAGCAACGACGCCACGGTGCGGATCTGGGATCCGCACACCGGCCACACCCTGCACACCCTGACCGGCCACACCCGCCCGGTCTACTCGGTGGGGTGGGCGGCCGGCCCCGACGGCCGGCTGCTACTCGCCTCGGGCAGCGACGACGCCACGGTGCGGATCTGGGATCCGCACACCGGCCACACCCTGCACACCCTCACCGGCCACACCGGCACGGTCTGGTCGGTGGGGTGGGCGACCGGCCCCGACGGCCGGCTGCTACTCGCCTCGGGCAGCGCCGACGCCACGGTGCGGATCTGGGATCCGACCACCGGCCACACCCTGCACACCCTCACCGGCCACACCAGCTTGGTCTTGTCGGTGGGGTGGGCGACCGGCCCCGACGGCCGGCTACTACTCGCCTCAGGCAGCTCCGACGCCACGGTGCGGATCTGGAACGTGACAGTGCCGCCACCGCGGCCGGATGCGGCCGTCACGGCTGATCCGGTCCCGTCCCGGTGGCAGACGGAAGCGGCCGGTCTGATCCTGCTGGGCGCGGGTGAATTGTGGCCGCCGCTGTCGACCATCCACGACCTGATTGCGATCACAGCAGGTAGAGCCGCCCGGCCCGGCACCCCACCCAGCCATGATCATTTGATGGGTGGAACAGGCCAGCTGGGCGATGCGGGCGGCACGCTGTACGACCCGCGGATCCGGGCACTAGCCACCCACCCCGGGATCATCCGTCTCCGCCAGCTGGCCTGGCCACCGGCCGCCCGTGTCGGGTTCGCCGCACTCCTCGCCACCGACCTGCACACCAACCCCGCCTATCTGCCACCGGCGGGCAGCAGCCCGGTTGGCCAGCGCGACATGCTGCACACCGCTCTCCACAGCCCGGCCGGCACACCCAGCCCACCACCGGTGAACATCGACCGGCTCCACACCGCCGCCAACCGCATCGACGGGCGACTGACCGCCCTCCTCGCCATCGTCGGACCCGACGCGATCGCCACCGACCCCACCCTGCCGCTACGGCTCCGCGACCGCGCCCCGGCCATGCCCCCGCTGAACGGCACACACCTGACGCTCCTCGCCGACGCCACCATCCTCACCACCACCAGCCAGAACCATGCCGCCACCGCCATCCACAACCCCGGCAGCGCCGGCATCACCCACCACGGCACGATCAGCCACCTGCTGCCGTCCCAACTCGCCCTCCCCGCCGACGCTTTCAGCCTGCGCCTCGCCCGCGGCGACCTCCTCTACCGCCTCCACGCCGCCACCCCCACATCCCCACCCCAACCCGTCACGATCATCCTCGACACCACCCCACCCACGTTCGGACCCGTCGAAACCGTCCTCCGCCTCGCCGCCCATCTCCTCACCGTCACCCTCTGGCGCACAGGCCAGCACCCCACCCTCATCACCCTCGACCAGCCCGCCCTGCCACGCCCCCTC
>NZ_CAUVXL010000089.1:0-53722 GCF_963555915.1 Protofrankia sp. Cas4 | reverse complement strand
GCGGCAGCGCCGCGCCCGGCTGGCCGTGTTCGCCCAGGTAGGTTCCAGTCCGGTCACACAACCAGGACAGACCATCAACGGTGGCATCGGCATCGGTATGCCCGAGCACAGCGCTGACGTGGGGCAGATAAACCCGCCAGGTCGGCCAGGCGTCCAGGTTCCGCGCGATGTCTTCGGGCAGGATCCCGCAGAGCAGCCGGACCAGGGTGCCGGCCCGCACCTGGCGTATCTCACCGCTCATGGCCCGTCGGGTCGCGGCCTGCACCAGCCGGTGCACGTCCACCGTGTCCCGGTCACGGCGGGCCAGGCTGTAGCCGACCAGCGCGCCGACCGTGTCCTTCCACTCCGCCCGGTTCCCGGCCGCGTCCTTCAACAATCCGTCGTCGAACCCGGCCGGATCCGCGAACATCCCCAAAGGGATCTTCTCCGGGTCACATAATGCCCACAGTTCCAGGAGGTCCACCGCGGCCGGACACTCCCCGCGCAGATGCCGCATCGACAGCTTCCACAGCACCGCCACGGTGACCCCCGGCCGGTCGGCCACATCCCCTTCCCTTTTCCCGAGCATGTCGCCGAGCTGTTCGGCGAGCAGATCGGCGTACTCGCCCGGTAGGGTGCCAGTCCGGTCGAGATAACCCGCGGCCTGCTCCACCGCCAACGGTAAATCCCCCAACAGCTCACAGATCCGATCGGCAACCCTCGGCTCCAACGACGGGAACCGGTCCGTGAGCATTTGCATCGACTCGACGCGGCGCATCGTGGAAACCGTCACGGTCACACCGAGTGCGGTCCAACCCCGCCGCCGCGACGTCACCAGCAGCCGGCCCGCCCCCGACGACGGCCGAAGCCCCTTAATCATCGTGATCGTGTCATGATCATCAGCATTGTCGAACACCAGCAACGACCGGGGTTCGCGCGCCCACGCCGCCACCACCGCGGCCGGCTCCGCATCCACCGACAACCTCACCGCCGGGGCCAACCCGGCCAGATACCCGCCGATCAACTCCGGCTTCTCAGCCGGCACCCAACCCACCCGATCGAACCCGTCGGCATACCGGTGGATGTACTCGACCACCAGCGCGGTCTTCCCGACCCCGCCCATCCCCGCCACCGCGGTCACCGCCACCGACCCCGCAGTTGCCAGCCGGTCGTGCACTTGATCGAGTAACGATTCGCGGCCGACGAAATGCGCCAGCCGGGCCGGCACACCCCACATCGACGGCAGATCCGGCGGGAACACCGGAGCCGTGGGGAACACCGACCCCAGCGTGGGCAGCACGCCCGGAAAAAGCGGCTCCGCATCCGGCGGGCCTGGCTTAAAGCCCGCGGCTTCCACCACCCGCTCCTGGGCTGTCTCCCGGTCCACCCCGAACAGATCCACCGACACGACCTGACCCAGCAGCCCCGGACGCGGGCACTCCTCGATCCGGAACACCAGCAGCTTCCGCGCCCGACCCGACGGATCCGCCGCCCACGCCGCCTGCCACTCCGGCGCCGCGAACCCCGATTCCAGGTAGGCCGCCGACAGCACCGCGACTGTCCGGGCCGCATGCTCGGTCGTCCGGTGCATCTCCTCGACGAAGTGCGACCCGGCACCGAAATCCCACGCCGGGATCACCACCCGATAGTCGGCGACAATCAACGTCCAGGCGATCCACTTCGCCCACGCCTCGTCTTTCCCGGTGTAGGAGACGAAGAAATCCGAGCCGGTAACCTCACTGCCCCCCACGGTCACCCGCACAGCATGCCACTACCACCCAACACACCCGAAACCAGCCATTCGACGGGCATCGTCCGACACCAGCCCGGGTCGCGATGACAGCCAACGTGACAGCCCAGCCCACGAACAGCCACGGACACCGGCGTACCTCCCCAGACATCCGAGCCCAGGTCACCGGACTCGGCGCACGCGAGCGGACGTCCACGGAAGATCGCGAGCAAACTACGGATCAACGGCCCTCGGCGTGCCATTCGCGTGCCAGTAGCAACGGTCAGCATGTGGTCTGACCTGTGGTCTCTGGCGAGAGCTGGATCGCCGCTGACCTGGGCGGGAGTGCTTTGGACCAGGTCAGCAACGGTAACCGCACAGGTTTCCCAAGCTCGTAGCGTGGATCGTGGCGAAGAGGTCGGCTTCCGATCTGCTGTAGCAACCGGTGTAGCAACAGCCACGGACGTTGGCGGACCACTGCGTATCTCAGCGGAATCCGCGACCTGGGCTGGAGCTGGTGAGACAGGGGCCGGTCCGTGCCTTCTAAGCACTTGGTCGCAGGTTCGATCCCTGCCGGGCGCACTCAGTCTTGCCAGCAAAGATCGACATGTATTGTGACCTGCGCTTTAACTGGTCCCGCAAGGCCACGACGATCCGCTGGCACTGCCTGGCGCTGTTGAGGTTCTCGGCGAGGATGGCAACATGTCGATCAACGTCACCGGATACCTCGGCAAGTTGCTCCCGCAGGTCGCGGGCCGCGACCAGCTGGCCCCAGGACCCCGGCTCAGCGGCGGCTGAGCGCCGCGCCACCTCGGCGCTCAGCTCGGACAGACCCCTGGCGCCCAGCGCGGGCACGAACTCGGCCAGCCGGATCTCCGGCCAGCCCGGCCCGTCGAACGACAGCGCCGCCAACCAGCGCGCGAGCCCCGCCTGATCCGGCGGGGCATCCACACAGGCACGGGCGTACAGGCTCATCATGTGGCGCAGGTCCGTGCCGACGATCCCCGACGAGTCGTCCATGTACATCAGGGCGCTGGTCATCCGGTCCACCGCCTTGCGCAACGCCGGCACCACAGCACCCGCGTTCCCGTCCGCCAGCAACCGCTCACAACAATCAGCCAGCTCCAGCGCAGCCTGGGAATACTCACGCCGACCCGCGCGCGGATCACGACGCCGGTCCCGCCGCAACGCGTTCGCCAGTACCGTCAGGTCATCGCCCCTGGTCACCCGTTCATCCCACCAGACCGGGCACCCCGGGACGATGGCCGGCGACCGGAACACCACTGGTGGTAGGGCCGACCCCGGACGAGATTTCCCTTCAGACTCGAAGAACGACTGGCGAATCTGATCAGCGACGCGATCGCGCCCCGTATGGTTCCCGACATCGAGATCGCGCCGTGGCGCGGCACCCAGCTTGTCGCGGTGGAGGTCTACCCGAGCCCGTCCCGGCCGCATCATGTCAGCCAGGAGGGCCCGGAGAGCGGCGTCTACGTGCGGGTCGGTTCAACCAATCGACGGGCCGACTCCGACCTGGTCGAAGAACTGCGCCGCTACGCACGGGGCGAAGTCTACGACGAACAGGCAACGCCGGAACTGGGCTCGGACGCGATCGACTTCCCGGCGGCTGCCGAGGCGTTCAGCCAGCTCCGAAAGCTACGCCCCGCCGACCTGGAGACCCTCAGACTGGTGACGGCCCACCAAGGACGGCTCGTCCCGACCGTCGGCGGCCTGCTGCTGTTCGGCCGTGACCAGGACCGTGCCCGGCTTTTCCCCGATGCCTGGATCCAGGCCGGACAGTTCCTCGGCACCGACAAGTCCCAGATCGTCGACCAGGCAGAGATCCGATCCAACCTGGTACTCGCGGTGGAAGACGCGCTCGGGTTCGTGCGTAAGCACAGTCTGCACGGCATCGACATCGGCCCTGTCCTGCGAACAGACCGGTGGAACCTGCCTCCGGTCGCGGTCCGGGAAGCGGTCGTCAACGCGGTGGCACACGCCGACTACCGGCAGCGCGGCGCGCCCATCCGCATCGCGGTCTTCGACGACCGCCTCGAAGTGGAGAACCCCGGCGTGCTGCAGTTCGGACTGACGGTCGACGACATCCGTCGCGGAGTGTCCAAACTGCGCAACCGGGTCATCGGCCGGGTCTTCAATTCACTGGGGCTGATCGAGCAGTGGGGCAGCGGCATCCAACGAATGACCACCGCATGCCTGGACGCGGGACTTCCCCCGCCAGACCTCGAAGAGCTCGGCACCCGGTTCCGCGTCACGCTGTGGACCCAGCGTGTCCAGCTGCCGACCCTGGACGCCAAGGACCGGGCGATCCTCACCGCCATCCCGACCGACGGCGCGCTCACCAGCGCAATCGCCAACGCCATCGGCCTGTCCACCCGCGCGACGAGGACCAGGCTCATCAAACTGGTCGACCGCGGACTCGTCCGTGAGGTCGGCGCCGGCCCGCGAGACCCGAAGCGCCGCTACTTCCGCTCCCTGTAGCCGGCCCGGCAGCACTGGCAGGTCACACAGCCACCGCCGACGCGTCCAGGGGCGGACACCGGGATCGAAAGAATCAGACTTACGGCTCGGAAGCAAGCTCTGAAGAGAGTAGCTTCTGAGCGCTTCCGAGCTCGGGCGTGCCGCCAGGCGGCACGCCACAGGCAGGAGGATCCGCTGCCGCCTACAACGCCGCGGTGCGCCTGGGTGGCTGCTGGTCGGCGGCCAACCGCAGCAGCTCCGTGGGGTCGACCTCGATCCGCGACCCACCGTCGGCGCCGTAGCTCATCTCAGCACCCCGTCCTGTCGAACTTCTGGTCAGAACCTCGCGCCCAGGCTGGAGAACAGTCGCGCGGTCTCGCGCCACATCGGGCTGCCCGGCGCCGGCAGGTTGATCGGGCCGGTGGCCCACTCGATCAGATCGTCACCGTGCTCGGTGACCCAGCCCCGGATCCGCTCTTCGAGCTGACCGAGGGCCGCCAGCTCGGCCGGACTCAACATGGCCGGCTACGCCTGCTGGTCCGCAAGAAGTGCATTCCGCAGAGCCGTCTGCACATCCGTGCCGGTCTGGACCAGCGCGGCGAGGCTCTGGTTGGTGAAGGTGGTCTGGAGCGCGCTGAGCACCTCGGGATTGACGACGATTTTCGCCATGGCGAGCCTCTCCTCGTTCCGTGGTCCCACGACCCAGGGCCAGCGGGTTTCGGTTGTGTGCACCGGGGATTGTTGTGTCATTGGGATTGTTCGCGGTGGTCGATGGAGTCGACTATGGGCCCCGCGAACCATGTTTCCCCCTCCACGAGGGTTCTCCGAACGCGCGGGAACACCCGTGACCTGCACTTTCCGTGGGCCGGGGGCTGACCCACCCCACCATCCGCCCGGCCGGGCATTGCCATCGACCAGGAACGCGCGGAAAGTTGGGCGTGCGCCGACATCCGGCCGAGAGTTCGGTCATTCCTGATGGGGAGACGACAGTGCCACGCACCGAGGGGGAAGACCGGATCCGGTGGATATTGTCCCGGCTGGCCGCGCGCCGGGTACGCTGGTCGGTCGCCGTGCCGCTGGTACTCCTTCTTGCCGGCGGCTCCGTCGTCCTCCTGGTAGGGCAGAGCGCGGGCACTGCCGTACTGCGTCTGGGGAATGCCGGCGTGTGGCTGGCCAGCAGCGCCCAGGGAATCGTCTCGCACATCAACGGCCCCTCCGGGCGCGTTGACGCCACCACCCGCGTCAGCAACGCCAAGGACCCCAAGCTGATCATCGCCCAGGAGGGTTCCAGCGTGCTGGTCACCGACACCAGCACCGGCATCGTCAGCCGGATCGACCCGGTCACGCTGATCCCAGCCGAGCAAAAGAACTTCAGAACCGGCATCACCGTGGTCACCGGCGACGACCAGGCCTATGTCGTCAACGACCAGACCGGCCGAGTCACCCGGATCGACCCACAGACCCTCGACGTTCTGGGCTCGCCCGTCGACCTCGGCGCCCCCATAGCCGGCGCCGGGATGGCCGACGACGGCACACTGTGGGTAGCGCTGCCCTCCGGGGGAAAGCTCGTCCCGATCCGCCACGGCGCGCCAGGAAGCGCGGTCACGGTCTCCCGACCAGACGACCAGGTGTCACTAACAATCGCCGACGGCCACCCAGTCGTGGTCAACGCCTCCGACGGAACCCTGGTCGGTGTCCGCGACGGGCACCCGACAGCGCCGCTGCGCCTACCCAGCCAGGGTCGCCCCCTGAAGGTCGCGCCCCGCGTCGACGGCCCGCTGGTCCCGATCACTGTCGGCGGGACGGACACTCTGCTCCTCGCCGACTGGACCGCTGGCACGGTCGACACCGTCGAGATCGGTTCACAGCACCCCTCTGACAATCTCGGCGCGCCGGTCACCGCCAACAACCGGGTCTATATACCCGACAACGGGACGGGGCGCCTGCTCGTCTACGCGACCGATGCCGCCGCGTTCGTTGATCCGATCAAGATCACCTCCGGAGAGCCGGCCGGTGAACTCGCCGTGACCGTCAAGGACGGAACGGTCTGGGTCAACGACCCCGACGGCACCGAAGCCACCGTGATCAGACCGGACGGCTCTGTCCAGAAGATCGAGAAGCTGCCGGTCGCACCCGGACCGACGAACGGGCCAACGACAAACCCACCACAGGCCCCGGCCCGACCACAAACCCAGGCCCCACCACAAACCCCGGCCCAGAGCCAGGCCCCACCACAGACCCAGACCCGACCACAAACCCAGACCCCACCACAAACCCCGGCCCAGGCCCCGGCCCAGAGCCAGGCCCCACCACAAACCCCGACCCGACCACAAACCCAGACCCCACCACAAACCCCGACCCGACCACAAACCCAGACCCCACCACAAACCCAGGCCCCACCACAAACCCCGACCCGACCACAAACCCAGGCCCCACCACAAACCCCGACCACAGCCCCCAGCCCGACGCCTGTGCCTGTGCCTGTGCCTGTGCCTGTGACCTACACCGAGGTCCCCAGCGACTCCGGCTCGCCCACATTCGCCACTCCACATTTCGTCGGCGCGAACACGCCCAGGATCGGGGCGCACGTGCCCGTGCAGGTCCGCTGCCGGACGACCGGCGACCCGGTGGCGAACGGGAACACCTGGTACTACCTGGTCGTGTCCGGGGCAGCCGCCGGCCGGTACGCGCCGGCCGACAACTTCTACAATGACGGCTCGTCGTCCGGCCCGCCCAATACCGTCCTCGTCGACACCAATGTGCCACTGTGCTGAAAGCCGGGGTTTTCTGCCCGCGACCGCGGTGAGCCGCGGCGGGCAGTACGAGCCGGTCCCCGGCGTCCCCACCTGTGGCCGGTGTAGCGATTCCGGATACCTCACATTTATCGACGACTGTCTGACAGGAGAACAGGGTGTCAACAATGCCGACCGGCGAGTCAGAAATGCCGACCGGCTATTCACGGATACCGGCTGGGGAGGCCGCGCCAGTTGACTTCGCGGCGGCCTTCCAGTCCCTCGTCGACAACGTCGAGCTGGTACTCCGGGGCAAGACTGAGGTGGTGTCGCTGGCGTTGACCTGCCTGTTCGCGGGCGGGCACCTGCTCATCGAGGACGTCCCGGGCCTGGGGAAGACCTCGTTGGCCCGGTGCATCGCGGCCTCGCTGGACGCCTCCTGCCACCGGATTCAGTTCACTCCGGATCTGCTGCCCTCGGACGTGACCGGGGTGACCGTCTACCGTCAGGGAAGCAACAAGTTCACGTTCCACCCGGGGCCGGTGTTCGCACACGTGGTGGTGGCCGACGAAGTGAACCGGGCATCTCCCAAGACGCAGTCCGCGCTGCTGGAGGTCATGGAGGAGGGGCGGGTCACCGTCGACGGCGAGCCCCATCCGGTTCCGTGGCCCTTCTTCGTGGTCGCCACCCAGAACCCGGTCGACATGGACGGTACCTACGCCCTGCCGGAGGCACAGCTGGACCGCTTCCTGATGCGGATCGGGATGGGCTATCCGGACCGCGCCGCCGAGGTGGCGATCCTGCGTACCCGGCAGTCCGGCCTACGCGTGGAGGACCTCAGCCCGGTGCTGTCCACGGCCGAGATGGCGAGCCTGATCGCCACCACCACGCAGATCCATGTCTCGGACACCCTGCACGAGTATGTGGTCGACGTGGTGGCGGCCACCCGATCACTCGCGCGGCTGCGCCTCGGCGCCAGCCCCCGCGGCAGCATCGCCCTGCTGCGTGCGGCGCAGGTCAGGGCGGCCGCGGCCGGCCGGACGTTCGTCACCCCGGACGACGTCAAGGCGCTGGCCGTGCCTGTGCTCGCCCACCGGCTGATCCCCACCGCGGACTCGGAACTGCGCGGCTACGGCGGGTCGGATGCGATCCGCGAGGTGCTTGCCGCCGTCCCCGTCCCCCAGGCGTTGGCGGGCGCCGGCGCATGAGTGGCAGGGGACGGGAGGCACTGCTCGTCGTGACCCCGACCGGCTGGGGGGTTGCCGGCGCCACCGTGGTACTGGCGATCGTCGCAGGCGTGCTGCGATTCGCCGAACTGGCGGTGCTTGCCGCGGGCGGCGCGGCCGCGATGGCGGCAGCGATCGTCGTCGTCGCCCGCAGGCCGCAACTGGCCGCACAGATCGAGGTGGTCCCGGCCGGGTCCGCCGCGGCGAGACGGCGGCGGTGACCGTGACAGCCGTCGACGGATTCGAGCAGGCGATCATGATCCGGGTGGGCGGCACCGGTGACGAGGTCGGATCCACGCCACAGCCCACCGTCACCGGCAGCGGGCGGCTGTGAGTCCTGGACGTCGCCGACGCCGCGGCCCTGGTGTCGGCCTGGCCGGCGAACTCCGCAGGTCGGACCCGATGATCGGGCTGGCGAGCCGGGCGCTGCCCCGGGCTGGTGGTCTCGCCGCTCTCGTCGCGGCAGCCTGGTTGGCGGGGGCGTCGTTCCATCGGGCGTTCGGCTGGGAGGCGCTCACCGGGCCCGTCACGCTGGCCACGCTCGGGCCCGTCGTCATCGTGGTGGTCGCGACCGCGGCCCGCCGCCCCGCGCCGCTGGTGCTGTCCGTGCCTGTGTGGGTCGCGGCGTGGCTGGGCGTGGTGGGGCTGACGCTGTTCCGGCACGGTTCGCCGGAGGCATCCGGCGTACTGCCCGCGATCGGCGACGGCCTGCTTCACGGCTGGGCGCGGCTGCTCGACGTGATACTGCCCGCGCCCGGCTCGCCGGACCTGCTGGTCGTGCCCCAGGCACTGACCTGGCTCGCGGCCGGCATCGGGGCGGAGCTGGTGACTCGGACACGGGCGGCGCTGCTCCCGGCCGTCGGGCCGATCGTGGTCTTCGCGATCGGGGTGACGATGACCGTCCCGGGGGCGGGCTCGAACCTGCCGCTGGCGACCGGGTTGCTCGCCGCCACCGGCCTGCTCGTCCTGTGCCGTCGGGCGGAGGCCCGGCCACCAGCGCTGGCCGAGGACCAGGCGCGGTCCTCCGTCGCGCCGCGGCAGCGGTTCTCGCCGGGGCCGACCGCGCTCGGGCTGCCGCTGCTCGTCGTCATCACCGTCGCTGCGCTGTTCGCCGGCCCGGCGATGACGTCGGCGGCTGGCGGCGAGCCGTACGACGTCCGTGCGCACCGCGTGATCGCCCAGCACTCCGTGCCGGCCATCAGTCCGTTGGACCAGGTCTCGGCGTGGCTCGGCGACCCGGACAGGTCGCTGTTCACCGTGCGGCTGTCTGGGACGGGCGGCGCCGACGCGGCGGCGAACACCGCGGCGAACATCCGGCTGGCCGTCTTCGACCGGTTCGACGGGGGCTCCTGGGCGTCGTCCGCCCAGTTCGTCCCGGCTGGCCGCCGGGTGCCGCCGATCGCGGGAAGGCCGGACGCCGAGGAGCAGGATTCCGCCCGCCAGATCCGACAGGATGTGGTGATCGACCGGCTGGAGGGCCCGCTGCTGCCGGCCGTAGACCGTCCGGTGGAGATCGACGGCACCGGGCTGGCCGTGGACGTCGACAGCGGCACGCTGCTCGACACCCGGACGCCGTCCTCCGGCCGCCGTTACACGGTGGTGTCCACGCCGCCCGCCACCCCGGACGCGCGGGTACTCGCCTCGTCACGGCCGGCCACCGGGGCCGACACCGAGGTGGCTAGTCGCAGGCCCCCGGGACTGCCCGACGCGGTGCTTCGGCTGGCGGTGGCCGCGTCGAGGGAGGCCCATACCCCGTTCCGACAGGCCTACGAGTTGGAGAAGTATCTGCGCAGCAGCTACACGTACAACCGGAAGGCGCCGCCCGGCCACACCTACCACCATCTCGAGTACTTTCTCGACAAGAGCAGGACCGGCACGACCGAACAGTTCGCCACCGCGTTCGCGGTAGCCGCTCGGGTCCTGGACCTGCCGAGCCGGGTTGTGGTCGGGTTCGCCCTGCCTGCTGGATCGCAGAGCGTGGTCGTACGGGGCGACGACGTGCTCGTGTGGGCGGAGATCAAGTTTGCGGGGGTGGGCTGGGTCCCCTTCTACCCGACCCCGGCGCCGGTCGAGGTCGATGACAAGACCATCTCGTCGCCTATCCCGGGGGAGTCCAGCGAGCGGGCGCAGGCCTTCGAAGCCGCCTCGGCCATACCGGTGTCCAGTGCGCCGCTGGCCGCCGGCGATGCGCCGGCCTCTCCCACCCGGGCGCCCTGGGTGTATGCGGCGGCGGGGTTCGCGGGCCTCGCGGTTGTCGCCGTGGTCAGCTATCTGGCATTCGCCGCGTGGGCACCACGGGCCCGCCGGTGGCGCCGGCGGGCGGCGCGCACCCACCGCGAACAGGTGGTCGGCGCCTGGCAGAGCACGCGTGACGCGCTGGCCCGCGCGGGTCTTCCCGTCCCGGTGGCGTCGACCCCGGCCGAGACGGCCCGGCTCGCGCCCGCCTTCCTCGGACCCGTCGGCCGGGCCTCGCTGGAGTCGCTCGCGACCTTGGTGACGAAGGCGCTCTACGCGGCGGACAGCATCGGCCCTACCGACGCGGGCCGGGCCTGGGGGGATGAGAAACAGATCCGAGCCCAGGTGCGCCGGGGCGTACCCCTTCGTCGACGGATCGTGCATGGCCTGACGCCAAGCGTGATCACCGGGAGGAGAGAACTCCGGTGATCCCCGGCTACCTGACTTTCCGGAAGATTGCGGAAGGTGGTTTCAGTACCGTCTACTCGGCTTTCGAAGCAAATCTCGGCCGCACCGTCGCCGTCAAGATCTTAAAAACCGAGCTCCAGGATTCCGTCGCGGCAGAGCAGTTCGCGCGGGAATGTCTGGCGGCGGGCCGCCTCACGGGCCATCCGAATATAATAACGATCTTCCGGGCGGGATCCACCAAGAGCCTGCTTCCATTCATTGCGATGCAGTACCTGCCCGCAGGATCAATCGCGGATCGGATACATTCAGGTGGGCCCCTGCCGGTCTCCGACACCCTTCTTATCGGTGCGAATATTGCCGACGCCCTGAATTTCGCACATACGGAGAACATCTTCCACGGGGATGTCAAGCCCGGTAATATTCTTCTCACCGACACCGGCCAGCCGATACTCAGCGATTTCGGCATCGCCAGCATCTCGGGCGCGTACGGGCTGGTCGGCCCGGACGCGTTCACACCCTCCTACGCCGCCCCGGAGATCATGCGGGAGGGACGACCGTCGGTCGCGGCTGACATCTACGCGCTGGGCGTCACCCTGTTCACCATGCTCACCGGCACACCGCCGTTCCAGTGCGCGCCCACCGAGGATCCGGCCCGCTTCGCCGACCGGACCCTGGCCCGCGACGTCCCCGCGCTACCGCGCGACCGTGTCCCCGAACCGGTGGAACGTCTGCTACGAACAGCACTCGCACGAGACCCGGCGCGGCGCCCCTCCACCGCCGCGGCCTTCGCCGAAGACCTCCGCCGGCTACACCGGCGCCTCGGCGACTCCCCCACGCCCGACGAACTGCCGGGCACCCCGCGGCGAAGGAGACATGACCGCCGTGACCGGACCCCCAGCGGCCCTGCCTCCTTGGACGGCCTTGACCTCCTCGACTGTCACGACCCCACGGACGACGTCGCGCCGGAGCCCGGACCCGCTGGACGGCCGAATCCACGACGGGGGGACGAGCCCACGCGTTACCGGCCCCGGAGCGGCCAGGGTGGTCCCGCCGATGAGCCGCAAAGTAGAAGAAATCAGGCGAGATGGCGGTGGGCTCTACCTGCGGCCGCTGTCGTCACGCTGATGATCGCGGCGGTCGCGGCGGTCGCGGTCGCAGCCTCGGGGGCCTCCGGTGATAGGCGCACCCCCATCTCCGCACCGGACACATCTACGCAGGGCACTTCGCCGACGATCGACCCTGCTGAGATCGAGGCAGCCCGACCAACCGAGGTACACGCCGAGGACCACGGCGACACCGTCATTCTGACCTGGCGGAATGGTTCGCGCCGCACCAAGCTAATCATGCAGCCCGCCGCTTCTCCTGTTCTGGGCAATGTTCAGTCACTGCCAGACGGAGCGACGTTCACCACGATTGCCGATCTCGGCGCAGCCCAGGGCTACTGCTTCCGGGTCGGTCCGCTGCTCGCCTTCGACGCCTCCGCACAGAAGCCAGTCGTGGCATGGTCGGCGTTCGCCTGCATCCGCGGCGCGACACCGCCGTCGTCCTGACCTGCGCAAACGCTGTCGATCTCTGCGGGCGGTGCTTTGCCTGCCGCTCGGACAGTGGATGCGGGGCCGCCACGCACCGTATCGTCCAGGCTCCACCTCGTCCGGACACTCACCGGCTTACCCTTGAATCCGTAACGGAGCAGACACGGAAGGCGCATGCAATGGCGTGGAACAAGCGGGGTAGCACCGATGGCGGCGCAAGCACCGGTCGAGACGGCGTGAAGCGCGGCGGCAAGGGCGGCACCACCGGCCGCAACGTCCGCGAGGTCGAGTTCGCGACCTGCCCGACCTGCAACGGCGATGGGAAGGTTGTGTTCGAGCAGACGGAACGCGACGAAGACGGCCAGTTCTCTGGCACCCAGACCAAGACCTGCCCGACGTGCAGCGGGTCAGGTCAGGTGGCGAAGCAGTGAGCGAGCCAGCCCCAGAGCCCCCGGCCGAGTCGGGATGGAACACCCAGCCGCCGGTGTAGGGGATCGCGCAGCGCCCGGCAGACGTCCTGTCTCGGCGAGATGTCCGGCCGTCGCCAGGCCGGGCATTGGCCCCGGCATCGTGGCGTGGACGGGCGCCTGCGCGCCCGCGGCGTTCGACTACGCGTTTCACGGCGGTAAATGTTCGATGGCGGGGCCGGTGCTGTTCCGTGGAGCCCCGCCCGGGAAATGACACGCCCCGCCGCTGAAACCGGTCGGCGGAAAATCACCAGGCTGTCCGGGGCGGTGGCCGATGTCACGTCGGCTGCTCCGCGAGAACGCCACGTCGACCGGAGCCGAGGCCGGTACCTGCACATTCAGGCCTCGACTGAATATCTGGCGCATCCCGGCTGTCCCCATCGGATCCGCGCTTGCCGCGACGGCCAGCGGAAATATCACCGTTGGTCCGTCCGGCCCGGACAGCGGCGGGCATTACGACCCATGGACTTCCCGACCCGGGTACCCGAACCACCGCTTCTCGACGCCCAGAGCGCGCGACCGCCCTAACAGCCGGCCGGCTTGCCGATAGAATCGGCTGGGCAGCCACCGCCAATGCTCCCAACGAATGCGAGGTGTGATGTGGCAAGCGAAAAGCGTCGACTTCCCATGAACGTCGAGGGACCCTTCTTCGTCGACTCGGAATGCACTGACTGTGAAAACTGCCGGGGAGTCGCCCCGGATTTCTTCAAGCGCGACGAGGATCGCGAGGTTCATTATATATGCCGGCAGCCGTCGAATGAGGAGGAAGAGGAAATGCTCCTGCAGGCCCTTGAGTTCTGCCCGGCTGAGGCGATCGGACGGATGGCGGCATAACCCTCCGCGTACTGCAGGCCTCATGATTATGATCTTCTCGCGCCGGGGTTCCTGTCACCGGGAGGCCCCAAGGGACCCCGACCGAGATCGCCGGCAGCCGAACCGCGACGTGCTGCGGCAACCCCATCACGGGAAGACCCAACCGGCGTACGCCGCGACCTGTGGCAGGCGAGCCGTACTCCGGTTGGGCATGGTTCATCATATTTCTGACATGATAAGAATGCTATGCGCTATTTATGCATAATTAGCATATTTAGTTCTAACTATCAGTAAAATTACATTTGCCTGAAGTAACCACTGAGTCGGATGACCCGCGAGTCCGCTGGTAAATACTCAAAAACAACACCATGTGCGAAAGTTGCGCCGTAGCGTGGAACCCTCATCTTTCGAGGAGGGGCGTTGTCCAAGACTCCGGGGCGGTTGTCCACACGCCAGGCTTCGCCAGACCCGCCGGGACCCTACGATCGGATACTGGGTCGTCCGCTGGGCCCCCTGGCGGAGCTCGCCGGGCTACGAAACACCCATCCAATGGTGGACTCCGTCGTCGACGAGATCGACGGACGCCAGATTCGCATCGGCGACCACTGGCTTGCGGACTTCGCGTCCTGCAACTACCTCGGGTTCGATGTGAATCCGGAGATCATTGCAGCGGTACCGGAATACCTGGCCAAATGGGGTACCCATCCGAGCTGGTCGCGAATGATCGCCTATCCACGACCGTTCGCCGAGATTGAAGAAGAACTTGCCGCGCTCCTCGGCACCGAAGACAGCCTCACGATTCCCACGATCACACACATCCACATCTCGGCCATTCCTGTTCTCGCCGGGGAGGGTTCGGTCTTCCTCGACCGACGTGCGCACCGCACGGTCTACGACGGCGCTGCGATGGCACAGGCACGAGGCGCGACCTTGCAGCAGTTCGACGCCGAGAACCCCGGCCAGCTGGCGGATCTGCTGCGGACGTGCCCCCACTACCCGAGACTGGTGTGTATCGACGGCGTTAACAGCATGACCGGCAATGCGCCCCCCCTGGCCGAATTGCTGACGGTCACCCGCGCAAACGACGCGATCCTCTACGTCGACGACGCCCACGGTTTCGGTGTCCTCGGTGAGCGCAGTGCGGACGAACTCAGCCCGTACGGCTTGCACGGCAACGCCATTGTCCGTCATGTCGGGGAGACCTACGACGGACTCATCCTGGTGGGCGGCTTCTCCAAGGCCTACTCGTCACTGCTGGCGTTCATCGCCTGCCCGACCACGGTGAAGAACCACCTCAAGGTGACCGCCGCGCCGTACACCTTCTCCGGGCCGTCGCCAGTTGCCTCCCTCGCCACCGTGCAGGCCGGCTTCCGGCTCAACGCCGCGCGGGGCGACAGCATCCGAGCCGATCTTCATCGCAAAACCGCCCGTGTTCTCGACGGGCTGGCCCAGCTCGGGTTACGGACGTTGAACCGGTCCGGGACGCCGATCATCGAAGTACCGATCGGTACCCCCGAAGATACGGATGCCATTGGAATCCACCTGTTCAACCGTGGGATCTACGTCACCATGGCGCCCTATCCGGTAGTGCCCCGGGCCGACGTCGGGGTCCGTATCCAGGTCACCGCAGCCAACACCGACGAAGAAATCGCGCATCTACTGACGGTGCTCGCCGAGATCGCCGCAATGTTCCCGGGCCCGCAAGTCGCGCCCAGCGTGCCGGCGTCCCGCTGCGCACCCGCTGCGCAGTCCCCGATCGGGTAGATCGATCCACCTGGGCACGCCCAACCGAAGGCCGCGCGATCATTGCTCTCCGCGCGCGGCCGGAGGCGGAACCGCCATGGCACGCCGAGCCCGCCGGGCCGCTCGCGCGCGTTCGACCAGGCGTGTCACGGGCATCCGGTCACGGACGAGCCGCACGTCGGTGTCCCGCACGTCGCGTAGAACCGCCAGAAACCGCTCGCGCGGGATCTCGACGGCGCCCATGGAACCAGCGTGCGCACTGACGAACTGCGCGTCGATGAGCCGACCGCCAGCCTGCACGAACCGCACGTCAAAGTCGACCAACGCAACCTTGGACGCATCGGTCTGCACATGGAACATGGACTCGGCCATGAAGGCGGCACCGACGAGCACACCGAACATGCCTCCGATGAGGTCCTCGCCCTGCCACACCTCGACGCTGTGCGCCCAGCCGAGCCGATGCAGATCACGGTAGGCGTCCGCGAGCTCAGGCGTGATCCAGGTGGGTCGGCCGCCCCGGCTGCAGCCGCGGACGACCTCGGCAAACGCCTCATCCAGGGTGGTGGTCCACGCACACGCGCGCATCCGTCGGAACAACGAGTCGGACACGTGCACCGCGCCGACGGGCAACACCCCCCGTGGGTCCGGACACCACCAGGGAAAGTCGAGATCCGGCGGGCCGTCCCCGGACAGGTTGAAGACTCGCCCGTCGGCAACAGCGGTGGCCAATCGGCGGTGCGTGTCCGCGACCTCGATCGGATCGTCGACCGGAACCGGGAAGGGGAAGAGCCCCCGCCGGTATGCCCCGACGAGCGTGGCCGGGGTGAGCACACCCCCGACCGCGACGGGTAATTCGACCGGCTCAGCCGGCTCGGCATGATCCTTCTCTGGCAGCCCGTCCCACGGCGACGGTCCCGGCGGCTCAGGCCGACCGGTCAGGTCCACGTGCGACCCGTGCGGACAGGTTCGGCCGGCTGCGCCACCCGGGCAGCCGTGCCCGCCCGACCCACCGACTGCGACTGCGACTGCGACTGCGACTGCGACTGCGACGATCCTGCGGATAACGCGGTGGATCCGGCTGGCGACCGGTGGTTGTGCCGATGCCACAGCAGCGGCGTCAGCTCGTCGGCGGGCTGCGGACAGCCCAGGTAGAAGCCCTGGGCCAGATCACAGCCAAACTCGGTCAGGCGCCGCATCGCAGTCTCGGTCTCGACTCCCTCCACGACGATACGCAGGCCGAGGGAGTGGGCAAGCCCAACCGTGGACTGCACGATCGCCGCTGCCACCGGATCGGATTCCAGGTGCACGACAAACGATTTGTCCATTTTGAGCGCATCCACCGGGAGTTCCCGCAGGTAGGACAGGGACGAGTATCCCGTCCCATAGTCATCCACGGCGATGTGGATTCCCATCTCGCGCAGAGTTGTGAGGACGGCCGCGGTGCGGATCCGGTCGAGCATCAGCGCTGTTTCGGTGATTTCGAACTCGAGCGCCCGCGCGGGCAGCCCGTGCAGCTCAAGGAGATCCGCGACTTCGGCCGGGAATCCCGTGTCGAGCAGATTGGACGCGGAGAGGTTGACCGCTACACCGATGTCCAGGCCGACGTCCCACCACCGGCGGCACTGCCCCAGCGCAAGCCCGAGGACCTCCAGCGTCAGCGGACGCATCAGCCCGGTGTGCTCGGCCAAGGGCAGGAAGACATCGGGCTGGAGGAGGCCCTTGGTGGGATGTTCCCATCGTACGAGCGCCTCCACCCCGTGGCAGCTACCCGTACGCAGGTCGACCTTCATCTGGTAATGGACCCGCAATTGATCATCGCCGAGCCCGCCTCGCAGCGCCTCAATGACGTCGAGCCGGTCTGGGGTGTGCACGTCCGCGCCAGGCCGGTAGTACTCGACCCCGGAACGGGCGGACTTTGCCGCGTACATCGCGACATCCGCCCGCTGCAACAGGACGCTCGCGGTGACCGCGTCGTCCGGGTGGAGCGCGGCCCCGATGCTCGCGTCCACGTGCAGGGTGACCGCACCCACATCGAAGGGGTCCCGCAGCGCTGTGAGCACCCGCTCGGCGACCATCTTGGCGACCGCCGCGTCCGCATCCTCCAGGATGACGGCGAACTCGTCTCCGCCGAGGCGGGCCAGCAGGTCCGCCGGGCGCAATGCCGCCGCGATCCGGCGCCCGACGAGTTTCAGCAGATCATCGCCGACAGGATGGCCAAGGGAATCGTTGATTTCTTTGAAACGGTCGAGATCGAGCACGAGTAGCGCGAACCGACGGGCGCCGCGATTGGCGCTGACGTCCAGCCCGTCCAGGCGCTCGAAAAAGGCACGACGGTTGGCCAGGCCGGTGAGCTCGTCGGTCCGGGCCTGCAGCTTGGTCTCAGCGAGCTGGCGGACCTCGGCGAAGGTGATCCCGGTCCGTACCAGCGCGACCAGAACGGTGGCAGCGGCGAGCGCGACCGTCGCGGGCGGCAGGCGCTGCACCGCAGCGCCGAAAACCAGGAGCGCGAGCGCAGCTATCGCAAAGATCGCCGGGATGGCCAGCACGCCCCACCCGGTGAGACCCTCCGTCTTCTCCCGCGGTGGCCGTTGCCAGGCGGCGTACGCAGGCAGTACCAGTGCCAACGCCCACAGCACCTCGACCGGTCCGCCCGCGGAGTAGTGACCGCTGGCAACCTCACCGACAACGATCGTATCGGCCACCGCAAAACCGATCAACGAGCCACCGAGGAGGTACCAGACCCGTTCCAGTCGCCAGCCCAGCAGACCGAACACGCTCACCACAAGTACGAGCAGCATCAGGTCGGCAAGGGGATAGGCGAGGTTCAAGCCGACCGCCGACATGCTGGTCGCCCGGACCTTACCGATGGCCCCGGCGGCCAGACCGCTGGCAAGTGCCGCCACGCCGAGACCCCCTACCAGGGCGTCCAACCAGACACTGGGATGAAAGCGGGACACCCGTTTGCGTAGCAGGAGAATCACAGAAATATATGTCGCGAGATAAAATACCAACCAGCCGACGTCGGCCAGCGACGGGGACGGTTGCGGATTGCGATCGGCTACCTGCGTTGTGAAGTACGCCGTTCCAGCACCGTAGAACAGAAGACCGATCCCGATCGCGACCCACGCGGCCCGTTCGCCTCGCACCAGAATGGCCCGCGCCAGGCACATGGTTCCCGCCGCCGCGCTGAAACCGTTGCCGAGCCATCGATCAACCTCGTTGATCGCGATCGAGCTGTCGCGCAGGCCGGCGACGGTCGTGACGGCGAAAAACACCGCGGCCACCAGGAGCGCCCATCGTGCCACGCGGACCATCCGCAATCGGCGAGCGGCATGAACTGAAGTCGTCAAGCGGTCATCCCCCCACGATCAGGCCGGCGGGGCACATTCTGACACTCTGGGCCCTATTCGCCACCGATGACCCACCAATCGGACCGGGGCTTCGGGGACCTCCGCGATCGCGCCACCTGTGGCCCGGCTGGTAGCGGCGTCTGCGTGGATCACTGCGGTAGCTGCTCGACCTTTACCCGGCACTGCGCGATCCAGTCCTGGGCCACGCCCTGATCGGCCCGTCCGCAGGCCCCGAGGGGTCTCGAAGGCCCCGAGGGTCTCGAGGGTCCGGCGGCGCCGAGCGCCTCAGCCGGAACGGTCGACGACGCGATGGGGCATGAGGGCATTCGCGGGGATGACGCCCAAACGTCCGGCCTGATAATCCTCCACAGCCTGGCGCAGTTCGTCGCGGGTGTTCATCACGAACGGCCCGTACATCTCGACGTGCTCGCGGATGGGCCGCCCGCCGAGCAGCAGGACCTCCAGCATCGGGCTCACCCCGGACTGGCGGTCGTCGGCCGCGAGCGTCAGGTGGTCACCGGGCCCGAACACGGCAAGCTGCCCGGCGCGGACCGGATGACCCTCACCGCCGACCCGTCCCGAACCCGCGAGGATGTAGGTCAGCGCGTTGAAGTCGAAGGGCCACGGGACCGTCAGCGCAGCGCCCGGGGACACCGACGCGTGCGCCACAGCGATCGGGGTATGGGTCGAGCCGGGACCGCGATGGCCGGCGACATCACCGGCGATGAGCCGCAGCAGCGCCCCGCCGTCCGGCGACGCGACGAGGCTGACCCGGTCGCCTTCGATGCTCTGGTACCGCGGCGGGCTGAACTTGTCGCGCCCCGGCAGGTTCACCCACAGCTGGACGCCGTGGAAGAGCCCACCGCTGACGACGAGCTGTTCGGGTGGAGTCTCGATGTGCAGGATTCCCGCGCCTGCTGTCATCCACTGGGTCGCGCCATCGGTGATGACGCCACCCCCACCGTTGGAATCCTGGTGCTGGAACGTCCCATCGATCATGTATGTGACGGTCTCGAAGCCACGGTGAGGGTGCCATGGCGTGCCCTTGGGCTCGCCGGGGGCGTACTCGACCTCACCCATCTGATCCATATGAACAAAGGGATCGAGATCTACCAGGCTGACACCGGCAAAGGCGCGGCGCACGGGGAAGCCTTCACCCTCGTGGCCCGATGGCGCGGTCGTCACCGAACGGACCGGGCGGTCCACGGCACCGGGCAGGGGCGCGCTCAGGCGCGGCAGACTGGTCGGATCGGCGGCGGTCACGGCAGGCATCGCGGTCCTCCTGGCACGTCTCACGGGTCGAACGTTGCTGGAGCAACTATAGGTAAGGATAACTCCGGATCGCCCCGATCGCTTCCCGACCCACCCACCCGACACCGCACCAGCCCTCGGTCCCGGCGGTCAGAGCACGGAAGCTATCGTCTGCTCCACCTGCAGCCTGCGCGCCATCAGCTCCATCTCGTCGGCCCGCGCCCGGTCGAGGCTGTCGGCGATGTCCTCGTCCCTGTTCATCAGTTCCGCCAGATCGAGGTCGCAGAGGTCCAGGACACCCATCCGCGCATAGGCGTCGCGGACCTTCTCCCCCCACAGACCGATGTCCCGGACGCACGGCACGATCCGGCTGAACAGCAGCTTGCGGAATGCCCGCATGTAGCTGGAGGTCTCAACCGCCGCAAGACACTCGGCCACGTCGAAGCCGAGATTCTCCCACACCTCGGCGCCCCGCAGCCGGTCACGCATCAGCCAGCAGCTTTCGACGACGAATTCCTCGCGTTCCGCGCGTTCCCGACTACTGAGCTGCGAATAGTAATCACGTAGGACCAGTCGCCCGAACGCCACGTGCCGAGCCTCGTCCTGCATCACATACGCGAGAATCTGCTTCGGCAGCGAGGCGGACGTGGCATCGCGCAGCACCCCGAACGCGGCGAGGGCGAGCCCCTCGATGAGCACCTGCATGCCCAGGTACGGGATGTCCCATCGGCTGTCGGTAAGGGTCGAGTCGAGCAGCGACCGTAGCTCGGAGTTGATCGGATAGACCACACCGACCTTCTCCGTCAGGAAGCGGGCATAGGTCTCGGCGTGCCGCGCCTCATCGATCGTCTGGGTCGCGGCGTAGAACTTCGCATCCATGTCCGGTACCGACTCGACGATCCGGGCACTACAGATCATCGCGCCCTGCTCGCCGTGCAGGAATTGGCTGAACTGCCATGCCGCCAGATGCTGACGCAGCTCGCCGCGGTCCCGCTCGCCCAGTTTCTCCCAGACCGGGAGACCGTGGATGGGAATCGTCTCGTCCGCAAGTCCGAGCGGACGGTAGGGGTCGACCTCCGCCGACCAGTCGATCCTGGTCGCGGCGTCCCACTGTCTGTCCTTGCCCTTCTGGTAGAGCTCCAACAGCCGCGCGCGGCCTTCGTCGTACTCCCAGGAAAAACGCGCGGCACCGGCCATCGGCACATCCCAGGTGGCACCACCGGCCGGCATGACGTAGTGGTCGTGCGTGCTCATGACCTGACCTCCACGTTAGCGCTCCGGGGACTACGGCCTGCGGGCGCGGGATCTGACGATCGTCGCGCGCCCTTGGGCCCTCGAGGGCGTCCGGCATGTGCAGACTGTCAGAGCCGCGGTAGGTGTCAAGCAATCACCCACCGTGCACGGTTCGTCATGGCGGCGAGGAGCGACCGGCAACACCGGTCGTTATCACCGGTCGTCATCACCGGCCGGTGCCACCACCCGGCGATAACGGGACGGTCCCTCGGACGGGGGGACCCGCCGGTGCCCGACACGCCGCCGGTAAGGTTAAGGGTTTGTGACAACCGGCCCCGCCGGTCGCCTGGACCGCTACCGTCTGGGCTGTGGACCGCAGCTGCAGTCGACCGGATTTCCTGCGGCAAGAGCGCCTGCGAGCAGCAGGCCGGCTCCGAAGCCGTCGGCGCCCCCGTGACACCCATGGTCGCCGCCGGCTGACGGCCCGACCACCGGGGCGCCCGGCCCGGCGTCGCTGACTGCGCAACGGCCCGGGTCCGCCGGGCCGTTGCGCAGTCAGCGAGATCCGATCCGTGAGCTGGCGACCAGCGCCACTGCCACTCCATGTGGTCGCCGTGCCCGCACTCGCGCGGGCACGGCGCCACCGGGCCCCTTCACGTGGGTCTTCCCGGGAAGCCTCCCATCGCCTGGACACCTTCTGGCGATATGGTCAGCTTGTTACTAATCGGGCAGACGGATGGAAAGGGCACACCGGCCGGTGGGACTGGTGAGGCGGGGTGGGCTCGGCATCCTGATGTTCGCAACCGCGCTCGCGCTGATGCCCGTCCTGGTGCTGTGGTATCAGCATCATCCAGAACCGCCCGCTGGGGACGGGACACTCATCGCCGCCGGATCCGGGCCGGCAGACGGTGCGACGGCCCCCACCCCGACCGACTCCGACGCGAGTGCCCGGCCGGTCATCCCGAGGTCGCCCGGTAGGCCCTCGGCCGTGCCGAGCCGTGCCGCCGTCGGCGGAACCGGTGCCGGCTCGACGGCGGGTCCGACCCTGGTGGGCTTCGCCGGCATCATCTCGGGAAGCGTCGTGACCGGGCCCGTGCAGGGTGCCGTGGTGAGCGGAGTCGTTCAGATCGAACTCGTGGTTTCCGGCTCGCCCGGCACGATCCTGTTCAACCTGGCCGGGCCCGTCTCGACGTCCTACACGGCCACCGGGCCACCGTTCCTGTTCACTCCGCAGGACGCGCCGTGGAACACCACGCGATTCGTGAACGGGCAGTACATCCTCACGGCGACAGCGACCCAGCGGTCGGTGCCGCCCGTCTCCGTGACGTTCCAGCTCGCCAACCCGGCACCCCAGCGGTCCGCCCCCGGCTAGGTCCCCGCGTGACGTCCCGATCGGGAGACCCTATGGTCAACCAGATATGGATCGCCTCGTCTGGATCGACTGTGAGATGACCGGGCTCAACGCCGCCTCCGACCTTCTACTGGAAGTCGCATGTCTAGTTACCGATAGTGAACTTAATATCCTTGGCGAGGGCGTGGACGTGGTTGTGTCCGCACCGGAGACCGCGCTGGCCGGGATGGAAGCCGTGGTCCAGGAGATGCATACCGCCTCGGGTCTGACCGATGCGGTACGGGCCTCGACCCTGACCCTGGCCGAAGCCGAGGAGCAGGTACTGGACTACGTCCGGCGGCAGGTTCCGGACCCGGGCAAGGCGCCCCTGTGCGGCAACTCGATCGCCACGGATCGCGGCTTCCTCGCTCGGTACATGCCGACCCTCGACAGCTACCTGCACTACCGGATGGTCGACGTGTCCACGGTGAAGGAACTCGCGCGGCGCTGGTACCCCAGGGCCTACTACGCGGCGCCGCCCAAGCGCGGCGGCCACCGCGCGCTCGCCGACATCCGCGAAAGCATTGATGAGCTGCGCTACTACCGGAAAGCCATCTTTGTGCCGCAACCGGGGCCCACCAGCGAGTCTGCCCGGGCGGTGGCACGGGAGATCCGGGTTGACACCGACCCGGACGTGACCTGAAGACGTGACCTGAAGGCCACTGGCGGCCCCTGGAGACACCGGCGTCATCGCGGCCAGGACACTGCAATCCTCGTGGCCAGAAGGAGGGATCGACCGGTACTATGAGCCAGGTCCTGGAAAGTTGTGCAGGTCGACCGCGGGTGCGCGGTCGACTACGCGCGCTGAAGGGGCATGCTTCTGGTACGTGGTGGGTGTAGCTCAGCTGGTAGAGCACCGGGTTGTGGTCCCGGGTGTCGCGGGTTCAAGTCCCGTCACTCACCCCACGTAACAAGCTGCTGTTATGCGTGCGCTGTGACGCGAACTCCGTGATGCCGCTATCGGGCCTCTGCCGTGGCGGTAACCGCGGCGGTGAGGCTACGCAGAGCGGTACGCAGAGCAACGAACTCGTCACCGGACAGGCTCATGGCGCCGCCGATGACGGCTGGCACCGCTCGAGCCCTCTCCCGGAGAGCGGCGCCCGTCTCGGTCAGGGTGACCTGGACGGAGCGCTCGTCGTCAACGCGCCGCTCGCGTCGCAGGAGACCGGTCGACTCCAGCCGCTTGAGCAGCGGTGAGAGCGTGCCGTAGTCCAGCGCCAGCGCGGCGCACAGATCCTTGACCAGGCTCGTCTCGTGGTCCCAGAGCACAAGCATGACCAGATACTGGGGATAGGTCAGGCCGAGCCGGTCGAGCACAGGCCGGTAGACAGCCGTCACGGCGCGCGATGCCGCGTACAGCGCGAAGCAGAGCTGGTCGTCCAGGCGCAGCGAGAACTCCCGCTGTCTGTCACCGGTCTGGGCAACCGCGTCACTGTCGCCGCTGGTCACAGCGTCTCGGCTGGTCACAGCGTCTCGGCTGGTCATGGCCCATGGTCCCATCCCACCAGCACCCGGGGCACCAGCACGTCAGTCGACCATGCGGCCTCCCGGCGCACATGGACGCGCCAGGAGGCTGCCAGCCGCGCTCCGCGGTAGCCGGAGTGAAGGACCGTCAGAACAGGCCAGCTGTGAGGGTGATGGTCGTGCCCGCCAGTGCCTGGCTCACCGGGCAGTTCGCCTTGGCCTCTGTCGCAGCCTTGACAAACCCGGCGTCATCAACACCGGGCACGTCACCACGGACGGTGATGTGGATGCCGGTGATACCGGTACCCGGCTGGAAGGTCACGTCCGCCTGGGTCTCAAGGCGGCGCGGTGGATTGCCCGCCCCGGTCAGGCCGTGCGAGAGCGCCATGGAAAAGCAGGACGAGTGGGCAGCCGCGATCAGCTCCTCCGGGCTGGTGACGCCGTTGGGCGCCTCAGCACGCGCTGGCCACGAAACGGGGAAGTCGCCGATCTCGGACGAGGCGAAGGTGACGGTGCCACCGCCGTCAGTCAGATTGCCTTCCCAAGCCGTACGAGCGGTGCGGATGGTTGCCACGGTCGGTACCTCCGTTATGAAGAGCTGATGGTTGCGGCAGCTGCACAGCCGCAACCAAAGCGTACACGATTACATCGTGCACAACTCTTCTTGCGAGACGATCCACGTCTCGGGCCCCACAGATGATCACCCTTTGGACGATGGGCGGTCCTCGTCGCGAATGTCGCCGACAAGTTCTTCCAGGACGTCCTCCAGCGCCACAACCCCAAGAATCGTTCCGTCCCGGTCGGTGACCCGGGCCAGGTGTGCTCCGCTGCGCTGCATCGTCGAGAGCACCGTCTGGAGCCTGTCGTCCACACCGACCCGGGCGAGCGGGCGTACCCACTTCGCCGGGATCGGCGCCGACCGCTTCCCCGGATTGGTTTCCAGGACGTCCTTGAGATGCAGGTATCCGGTGAGCGCACCGGAGGAGTCCTGGACCGGGAAGCGGGAGAAGCCGGTCCGGGCGGCGAGTGCCTCCACGTCACGTGGGGTCGCGCCGGCCGGGACCGTCTCCAGTCTGTCGACGGGAAGCAGGACGCTGCGCGCGTTGCGCTCGTCGAGGTAGAGCACCCCCGACAGCAGGCCGTGCTGGTCGGCATCGAGCAGGCCCTCGCGCCGGGACTCCTCGACGAAGGCGGCGACCTCGTCGCGGGTGAAGGCGCTGGCAACCTCGTCCCGCGGAGCCACCCGCAGGAGCCGCAGGCTGAGGTTGGCGGTCATGTTCAAACCGACGATCGCCGGCCGCAGACACCGGACGACACCGACAAGCGGTGGGACGAGCAGCAGAGCGCTTCGGTCCGGCCCGGCCAAGGCTATGTTCTTGGGAACCATCTCGCCGATGACGACATGCAGGAACACCACTATGATCATGGATGCGGCGAACGCGATCAGATGCCGGGGGGCGTCGGACAGCCCGACCGATGCGAACGGACCGTCCAACAGGTGGGCAACCGCGGGTTCCCCGAGTGACCCCAGCCCCAGGGTGCAGATCGTGACACCCAGTTGAGCACCGGCCAGCATCAGCGAAACGTCCTCCATCGCCCGCAGGGTGGTCTGTGCGCGGGTGGATCCGCTCTGTGCCACCGGTTCGACGGCGCTCCGGCGGGCCGAGATCAACGCGAACTCGGCACCCACGAAGAACGCGTTGAGGAGCAACAGAACGACGGCGAGGCAGACGGCGACCGGGTTGCTCACCGCACCGCGTCCATCATGCCCGGGCTGTGCCGACCCTGGTGCGCCGGCGACCGACCCTGGTGCGCAGGGGGCCGGCCCCGGTGCGCGGGCGGAAGAGCCAGGTGGACACGGTCCACCCGGCGACCGTCCATCAGCTGGACGGTCAGACCGACGCCGTCGACATCGACGATGTCGCCGGTGACGGGCAGCCGGCCGAGCCTGTCTGCGATCAGACCCCCGAGGGTCTGGTAGGCGTCGTCCAGCGGCAACCGCACGCCGACGGTCTGCACAACCTCGTCAACGCGGAGCAGACCGGACAGCAGCCATGTTCCGTCCTTACGCCGCTGCGCGTGCGCGCCCACCCGGTCGTGCTCGTCCACCACATCGCCGACGAGCTCCTCGATCAGATCCTCGATGGTGACCAGACCGTCCGTTCCGCCGAACTCGTCGATGACAACCGCCAGCTGCAGGCCGCCGCGGCGCAGGGTCTCCAGCAGCGGGTCGAGTTCCATCGTGGACGGTACGACCAGATGATCAATCATGACGTCGCCGACGGTCACCGTTTCCCGGTCCTCCTCCCCGACCGCAACGGCGTGCTTGACGTGGATGAGACCGACGACGTCGTCGAGACCCTGGCCGACCACCGGAAAACGGGAGTGCCCGGTCCGGCGGGCCATGGCGATGACCTCGCCGACCGGGTCGTCGACCTGGACGGTACGCATCCGGACCCGGGGAGTCAGGACGTCCGCCGCCTGCTTGCCCCCGAACGCCAGCGAACGCTGGAACAGCGTCGCGGTCTCCGGCGCGAGTGTGCCCTTTTCCGCGGACCTACCCACCAGGGAGAACAGCTCCTGCGCGGATCGGGCGGAGGCGAGCTCCTCCTGGGGCTCGATGCCCATCCGACGCAGCAGGCCGTTGGCGGTTCCGTTGAGGAGGCGGATCGGGTAGCCGGTCACGCGGCTGAAGCCTCGCGCGAACCCCTGTACCGCGCGAGCGGTGGGCAGCGGACGGGCAACGGCCAGATTCTTCGGCACCAGCTCGCCATAGATCATCGTTGTGGCCGTGGCGAGCGCCAGGGCGATCGTCCCGCCGACGCCCCGGACCGCTCCCCCGGGTACGCCGAGGGATTCCAGTGGCCCGTCGAGGATGCCCGCGATCGCCGGTTCGGCGAGGAAACCGATCGCCAGATTGGTGATGGTGATCCCCAGCTGCGCTCCGGACAGCTGGGTCGAAAGATTCGCGAGGGCCGACAGGACACCGGCCGACCGCCTGTCACCCGCGTCGGCGGCGCGCGTCACGCGTGAACGGTCAACCGTCACCATGGCGAACTCCGCGGCGACGAAGACCCCGCAGATCACCACCAGGACGACACTGAGCAGGACAAGGAGCCACTCTGTCATCGCAGCCTGCCCAGGTCGGCTCGCTCCGGGGCAGGCGTCGGACTATGACCGGGTAGATCGGGACTGGGCATGACCCTCTCGAAGATCGACACGATGGGACTCGACACGATGGGACTCGACACGTCGAAACCCGACGCGGCGCGGGTGGCCACCGACCCTCCGCGACCGGACGCCGCTGACAACCGACACCCTGACAAGGTCCGCTGACCCACGCAACATGGCCTGACACATGTCCCCCAAAAATGCCCGCGCCACTGCGTGACCCGGTCCACCGGCCGGTGCGGGGGGGATCAGTCGATCTCGAAGAGGCCCTGGCGCACGGCGTACATGACCGCCTCCATACGCGAATGAAGCTGCAGCTTGTCCAGAATATTACGGACATGATTCTTCACTGTGTTCTCACTGATGAACAGTTTGCGCGCGATTTCCCGGTTCGCTCGACCCCCCGCGACCAGCTTGAGGACCTCCAGTTCGCGGGCGGTGAGGTGCGGCGCGGGTACCCGGCTCGGCCGGTCGTCCGATCCGCGCGCCAGGGTGGCGAACTCGACCATCAGCTTCGACGCCATCGAGGGGCTGATCAGGCTCAGTCCGTTGTGCACGGCACGGACTGCACCCGCAACCTCGTGCGGAGGTATCGATTTTAGGAGATAACCGACCGCACCGGCCTTTATCGCTTCGAACAGGTCGGACTCGTCATCACTGACCGTCAACATCACAATCTTCGCGGTCGGCACTTCCCGCTTGATGGCGCCCGCCGCATCAATACCGTCGCGGTGCGGCATCCGGACGTCCATCAGGACGATGTCCGGAGTGGTTCCCGTTGCGATCACGACAGCCTGCCGGCCGTCGGCGGCGCGACCGACGACCGTGATGTCCTCTTCAAGATCGAGAACGGTCTCCAACCCCTGCAGAAACAGCTCGTGATCGTCAACAACGAGCACCCGGATGGGTTCGGGCTGAGGCGCCACCGGCGGCAGGACGCTGACCATCAGAGATCGGAACTACCAGGCACGGGAGGTTCGACGACGACCTGCCACTGGACGGACGAGATGCGATCGACCCATGTGCCCACTCTATGTGACGGTGGTCCTACGTAGAGCCGAGTCTTCCTGCCGGTGCTGATCGAGTCGCGCACGGACACCGCTTCCGACATATCGGAATGGTACGCGCCGCCGCCCCATCGCACCGCCAGCGACACACTATGATCTTACCCGCGAACGTGGTGATTCATCAACCCCGAACCGGACGTATCGTGCGCGCCGCAGCGGGTGGGCCAACGGGGTCCGATCCCGGGGCTCCCGCACCCGCGCCCACCATGGAGCTACGCTAAGTAACATTGTGCGTGTCCAGCTCGCGTCCCCTCGGACCCGAACCATCGCGGGGCAGGACTCTGGATCATCGCCCGCATCGACCAACATTCATCAGACACGCCCTAGTGGCGCCTGGAGCCGATCAAAGGCAACCTGACCCCATGGTCGCATCCTCACTCAGCACACCCCGGCTGCATCTCAAACCCGGCACCGCATGGTCGGACGCCTACACCCGGTGCACGCAGGTCGCCCCCGAGGCGTTCGCCGACGATCGGCTGCGCAATCTGTGGGGCGGTCAGTGGCGCCGGACCGGTGAACCCCTGCGCAGCGTCACACCGCTCGACGGATCACCCATCACCGGACCACCCATGATCGAACCCGAGGAGGCCCGGGAGGCCATCCGCGCGACGCTGGACGACCACAAACGATGGCGGGACGTCCCGCTGGCCGACCGCAAGACGCGGGTGAGCGCCGCGCTGGACGCCATGGACAGCCATCGTGATCTGCTCGCCCTGCTGCTGGTATGGGAGATCGGCAAGCCGTGGCGGCTGGCCCGCACGGACGTCGACCGGGCCATCGACGGTGTCCGCTGGTACGTCGAGGAGATCGACGCGATGCTGGCCGGCCGCACCCCCCTACCCGGGCCGGTCAGCAACATCGCCAGCTGGAACTACCCGATGAGCGTGCTCATGCACGCGATGCTGGTCCAGGTTCTGGCCGGCAACGCGGCAATCGCGAAGACCCCGACGGACGGCGGTGCCGCCTGCCTCACGCTCGCCTGCGCCCTGGCGCGGCGCGAGGGCCTGCCGGTGGCCCTGGTTTCCGGGTCCGGCTCCCGGTTGTCGGGCGCACTGGTGCGGGCACCGGAGATCGGCGCTCTGGCCTTCGTCGGTGGACGCTCCACCGGCGGCCAGGTCGCGGCCGCGCTGGTGGACACGGGCAAGCGGCACTTCCTCGAGCAGGAAGGCCTCAACGCCTGGGGTATCTGGGAGTTCTCCCAGTGGGATCTGCTTGCCGCGCATCTGCGCAAGGGCTTCGAATACGGCAAGCAACGGTGCACCGCCTATCCCCGCTATGTGGTCCAGCGCCAGCTTTTCGATCAGTTCCTCGCCGCCTACCTGCCCGTGGTCTCCTCGGTGCGGTTCGGCCATCCGCTGGCCGTCGCGCATGACGACGATCCCCTGCCCGAGCTCGACTTCGGGCCCGTCATCACCGCGGAGAAGTCCGCCGAGCTCGCCGGCAAGATCGACGAGGCGATCGCCAAGGGCGGGGTTCCGCTGTACCGGGGAGCGATCGCAGACGGCGCATTCATCCCCGGGCAGGACACGGCCGCCTATGTACCCCCGGTGACGGTCCTCGCTCCCCCGCCGTCCTGCGCGCTGCACCATGCCGAGCCGTTCGGCCCGGTGGACACGATCGTGGTGGTCGACTCCGAAGCCGAGCTGCTGGCCGCGATGAACGCGTCCAACGGTGCGCTGGTGGCATCGCTGGCCTGTGATGACGAGGCGCTCGCCCGCCGGCTGAGCAGTGAGATCCACGCATTCAAGGTGGGCATCAACAAGCCACGTTCGCGCGGCGACCGGGCCGAACCGTTCGGCGGCCGCGGCGCGTCCTGGAAGGGTGCCTTTGTCGGGGGCGACCACCTCGTCCACGCCGTCACCGTCGGAGCGGACCCGACCGAGCGGCTGTACGGCAACTTCCCGAGCTACTCGCTGTACCCCGACGCCTGAGACCACCGGCACCCGCGCCGCGGAGCCCGGTCCGCACCGCGAGCGCGGGCCGGGCCCACCCCTTGATCCACGCCGCTGTCGCCCGGCGACCACGAAGCGTCGAGGCCGTGCTCGGCGAGTGGACCCAGCCGAAGTCCCAGATCGTGGCAGCGGGCGGCGAGTTCCGGCAACGCGCCGAGGGCGCTGCGCCACGCCTGTGGCGCGGACGTGCAGTCGCAGTCATGCAGAACGATGGTGCCGCCGCCGCGCAGATCGGGCGCGAGGGTGTCCAGGACGCTCAGCGGCGTGGCCGTTGCGGTCCAGTCCCGGCCCCAGGCGGTCCATAACACCGGCGTGAGATGCAGCCTGCTGGCGGCGAAGAGGAAACCGGCCGACAGGATGCCGTGCGGCGGCCGGGCAAACCGCGGCTCCTGGCCGGTGACGGCGGTGATCAGATCTCGGGTGCGCTTGAGCTGACGGTAGGTCGACAGTGGACCCCGCAGCAGCATCGGTCGGTGATCCCAGGCGTGGACCGCAAGCTCATGGCCGGCCTCCGCCATCCGTTGGGCAAGCTCGGGTGCCCGCTCCACCATCGTCCCGAGGACGAAGAACGTGGCCCGTATGTCCAGTTCGGTGAGCACGTCGAGGAACAAGGGGGTGGACGCCGGGTCGGGGCCGTCGTCGAAGGTCAAGGCCACGTGGTCCGGCGCGCCAACCCCGGCGAGGACGGGCACGACGCGCGTTCGCAGGTGGCGCAGGGTGGCCACCGAGGGCGCGGCATAGGCCACGGCGGCGGTGGCACCGAGCGCAGTGGTGGCCCGCAGAACCCGGGCCGACGAGGTGCTCCCGGCCGGACACACCGCCGACCTCACAATCGACCGTATCGCCGACCGGTCGGGAACCGGCGCGTACCTCATGGCGGACACCTTCCCACACGGTTCGCCCAACGTGGCGTCACCCCCGACACTACACAAAGTCAGGACAGTTTACACACAGTAAGAATGGTTGATCGGCCCTGCGGTGCCCCTAACGACGAAACTTGCATCCGGGGCCTCCGACGGTGTCGGGTGAGGTTGACCGCGGCACGGCAGGCTGCACGACGCAAAGCTGCACGACGCAACGCTGCACGACGCAACGCTGCGCGACGGAAGGCTGCGAGGGAGAAGCTGCCCGGGAGAAGGAGGCTCATGCAGGCAGGCGGGGCCGGCGCCCGGAGATCGGGTCCAGCAGCGTCCGGCGTGGACGTCATCGTGGCCGGCGCGGGCGTGATCGGTCTTGGGGTGGCGTGGCGCGCCCGGCTACGTGGACTGTCGGTGACCATCGTCGATCCCGCGCCGGGGTCGGGCGCGAGCAGGACGGCCGCGGGCATGCTGGCCCCCGTCACCGAGCTTCACTACGGTGAGCGGCCGCTCCTTGAGCTGAACACGGCTTCTGCGCTGCGTTACCCCGCCTTCGTCGACGAGCTGGAACGCAGCAGTGGTTGCGACATCGGTTACCTGCGGTGCGGGACGCTGGTGGCAGCCTGGGACGCCGCGGACATGGCCGGTCTGCGTGACATCCACGGCTTCGCGCGGTCGCTGGGTCTGGAGACCGAGCTGCTGACCCGACACCAGTTGCGCGCCAGGGTCCCGGCATCGGCGAGCGGGCTCGTCGGGGCGCTGGCGGCGCCGGGTGACCACCAGGTCGACAACCGCCTTCTGCATCACGCACTGATGCGGGCATGCGAGCGGGAGGGGGCGACCATGGTCCGGGTGGCCGCGCGGGAATGGCTGCTGCGCGGTGGTCGGGTCGTCGGGCTGCGGCTCGCCGACGGCACCGACCTGACAGCGCCGGTAGTCGTGCTGGCCGCCGGGGCGTGGTCGGCCCGGATCGGTGGGCTGCCACCGGAGGCCCTGCCCGCGGTCCGACCGGTCAAGGGCCAGACGCTGCGGCTGCGGACCGTCGGGCCACCCCTGCTTACCTGCGTGCTGCGGGGCTCGGTCCGTGGCGCCCCGGTGTACCTGGTGCCGCGCAGCGACGGCCGAGTCGTGGTCGGAGCCAGCAGCGAGGAGGTCGGATTCGACCTGAGCCCGCGTGCCGGCGCCGTGTACGAGCTTCTGCGCGACGCCCAGGCCCTCGTGCCGGGGTTGGGCGAGGCCGAGCTCGAAGAGGTGAGCACCAGCCTGCGGCCCGCCTCGCCCGACAACGCACCGCTCATCGGTCCGTCCCGGGTGCCCGGGCTCGTGCTGGCCGTCGGCCACTACCGTAACGGCGTGCTGCTCACCCCGGTGACCGCGGATGCCATCGCCGGCCTGCTCGCCGACGGTGCCATGCCCGCCGAGGTCACACCGTTCACCCCGGCCAGGTTCGAGCCCGCGGTAACCCCGACCAGGTTCTGAGGAGGATGGCGGATGACTCTCACCGTGAACGGCGAAGCCATGCAGGTACCGGCCGGCACCACCCTGCACCAGCTCATCGCGGACCTGGCCGGGGCTGGCCGGGGAACCGCCGCCGCGGTCGACGGCGTTGTGGCCCCCCGCAGTCGATGGGCGGAGCTGGAGCTACGCGCTGGTCAGCACGTGGAGATTCTCACCGCGACCCAGGGAGGTTGACATGGCCGACGACATCCTGGTCATCGCAGGCGAGGAGCTCGCTTCCCGGCTGATCATGGGTACCGGTGGGGCGCCGAGCCTGGCCGTCATGGCGGCGGCGATCGAGGCGTCCGGCACGGCCATGTGCACGGTGTCCATGCGACGGGTCGATACTGCGACACCCGGGTCGGTACTGGACATGCTCGCCGGTTGCGGTGTCCGGATACTGCCGAACACCGCCGGCTGCCGCACCGCCCACGAGGCCGTCCTGACCGCGCAGCTCGCCCGGGAGGCGCTGGAAACGGACTGGATCAAACTAGAGGTGGTCGCGGATGACTACACGCTGCTACCGGACCCGCTCGAGCTCCTCGACGCGGCCGAACGTCTGGTCGCCGACGGGTTCACCGTCCTGCCCTACACCAATGACGATCCGGTGCTCGCCCGCAGGCTCCAACAGACCGGCTGCGCCGCGGTGATGCCGCTGGGCGCGCCCATCGGCACCGGGCTGGGAATCCGCAACAGCCACAACATCGAGCTGATCGTCGCCGAGGCCGAGGTTCCCGTCGTCCTCGACGCCGGGATCGGCACCGCCTCCGACGCGGCGCTGGCCATGGAACTCGGCTGCGACGCCGTGCTGCTCGCATCCGCGGTCACCCGGTCCCAGGACCCCGCCCTCATGGCGGCGGCCATGGCAGCCGGCGTGCGGGCGGGGCGACTCGCGGCACGGGCCGGGCGCATACCCAGACGTCACCACGCGCGGGCCTCGTCGCCCACCCATGGAACCGCGGTGTTCTGACAACACGGATAACACGGATAATCCGCGAACTCGGCACCCGGACCGGACCGGCCTTCTGCCCTTGATCGACTCACCGGGTCTCGTCTACGCAACGGGGGGCGGACGGGGATGGCCTTATACAGTTATATAAGTTTGCTGAAATATATTGACAATCTCTTTTAACATCACTATCATTACATACCACATCGACGCGAAACGATCCGGATGGTACCGCTTTGCCGGGCCGCCCGGATCGTTTTCGTCCACCCGGGCGAAACCGTCGTCGACAAGAATCCCGGCATCAAAGGAACACGTCTGCCCGGCCATTGCCCGTGCAGACGTCGGCCATACTCGTCAGGAGGTCGAGAAGTGCCACAGTCCACGAGTCCACCCATACCGATACTTTCCGTAAAACGAGAAGACACCGAAGGTATCTGTCCCGAATGCGGCGAAGCCGGGTTACAGCGTTATCCGGTGCTGTCCGACGGCGGCTGGTTCGAAGTCGTGAAGTGTCGCGCGTGCCTCTGCTCGGTATCCCGCACACCCTGGTCGCGCCTTGGCACGGTCATGCGACTGGAGGACACCCTGTGATGGACAGGAAGATTGTCGGCGTCGATGTCGGCGGCACCTTCACCGACGTGGTCGCCATCCACGACGGCCAGATCAGGGTCGCCAAGGTACCGACCGACGTTCGGACGAGCGAGACCTCGGTCCTGCGCGGCGCCGCGGACATTGATGTCTCCACGGCGGACGTGTTCAACCTCGCCAGCACCGCCGGTCTCAACTCGATCATCACGAGGCGTATTCCCAAGGTCGCCTTTCTGACGACACTCGGCCACCGCGACATCCTCGACCGAGGCCGGCTGGTACGACCGTGGACGGCGCTGACCGACATGTCGTGGCGCCGCGGCATCGGCGACGCGTCCCGACCCCTGGTGCCGCGGTATCTGCGGCGCGGCATCAAGGAGCGGATCACCGCCCAGGGCGACGTCCTGATCGCTCTCGACGAGGAGCAGGCGCGCGAGGAACTGCGCGTCCTCGCGGCCTGCAACGTCGAAGGCGTCGCCATCTGCCTGATCAACTCCTACGTCGACGGGGCGCACGAGCGACGGCTGCGCGAGCTCGTCGCCGAGGAGCTCGGTGACGTGGTCTGTTCGATTTCCAGCAGTGTGTCGCCGCTGGCCAAGGAGTACGGCCGCGCGTCGACCACCGTTGTCGACGTCATCATGAAGATCAAATACACTCGATACACCGACCGGCTGACCACCGGCCTGCACGACCTCGGCTTCACCGGGACGTTCAACTACGCCGACTGCGCAGCCCGGCTGATGCCGGCCGACTACGCGATGGAGCAGCCGTACCGCCTCGTCGTCGGCGGGCCGGCCGCGGGCACGGTGTCCAGCGCCCACTTCGGCCGGCTGATCGGTGATGAGAACCTGCTCTGCGCGGACGTCGGCGGCACGTCGGTCGACATCAGCGTGGTCATCGACGGCACACCGTGGTCGAACACGACCTTCGAGCTCGAACACGACCTTGTCATCAACGCGCTCTCCACCGACATCGTGACGCTTGGCGCCGGTGGCGGCAGTATCGTCGCGGTCACCCCGACCGGCGAGATCCAGGTGGGTCCGGACAGCGCCGGTGCCGACCCGGGGCCCGCCGCCTACGGCCAGGGCGGAACCCGCCCCACCCTCACCGACGCCGGGCTGCTCATGGGAGTGCTGTCCGCGGACGGCTTCCTCGGCGGCACGATGGCCCTTCATCCCGAGCTGGCCCAGGCCGCGTTCGAAAGCCTGGACACATCCCTGTCCCTGGGACAACGGGTCGCCTTCGCGTGGAAGATGGGCCTGAACAACATCGCCGAAGGCCTGCTGAACATCGCCATCCGCAGAGGGATCGACCCGCGCGACTTCAGCCTGGTCGCGTTCGGTGCCGCGGGACCGATGCTGCTTCCGTCCCTGCTGGACCTCGTCCCGCTGCGACGGGTGATCGTTCCTCCCCATCCGGGCCTGTTCAGCGCGCTCGGCCTGGTCAGCTCCGACCAGGTGTTCTCCGACCAGCGCAGTTCGTACACGTTCCTGTCCCCTGAAACCGCGGACACCGTCGACCGGCTGTTCCGGGAGATGGAGGACGGTCTGCTGGCCCGCCAGGGCATCGACCCGAACGCGGTCCGGATCGTTCGCAGCTTTGACGGCCGGCTGTACGGCCAGAGTTGGGAAACGCCGTTCGTCGAGGTACCCGGGGGGACCATCACCTCGGACACGATCACCACGATGATCAAGACCTTCCACGACGCCTACCAACGGCGCAACAGCAACCGCTTCGAGATGTTTCCCGTCCAGGGCGTCACCTTTCGGGTACAGATGTTCGTTCCTTCCGACAAGGCCGAGTACCCCAAGGTCGAGGTCGCCTCGGACGTGGCACCGCAGGCCGACGCGACGACGACGCTGAGCCATCTGTATGGGCACGACGTCCCGGCGTCCGAATACCAGCGCACGAAACTACTGGCGGGGCATCGGATCGCGGGGCCAGCCATCATCCGCGAGCCCATGTCCACGACGTTCGTGCCAGCCGGTCACACGGCAACAGTCGGGGAATACGGCGAGCTCAGCATCGCCTGAGCCAGGCGAACCAGCTTCTTGCGAAGGATAGGGATGATGACGACCCAGACCGGAATTCGGAATGGCAACGGTGCCGCATTGCGGGACCTCGGCGACACCGAGTTCGAACAGCTGTACCAGTGTGACCGCTTCACGGCATCAGTGATCTCCAGCCGCTTCCGTTACATCATGGAACACGTCTGCAGCCAGCTCATCACCTACGCGTTCTCACCGCAGATCCGCGAGTCGACGGACATCTCCGCAGCCGTGACCGGTCCGCCCTCGCTGAACCACGCGATGCCGGCGGTGGCCCAGACGATTCCGCTGTTTTTCGGCTCCATCCCGGACGCGGTCCGCATCGCCCTCGAGGAGTACGGCCTCGACCGCATCGTGGCGGGCGACGTCATCATGGTGAACGATCCCTACCGGGTGGGAACACACCTCAACGACGTCTGTTTCATCCGGCCGGTCTTCAGTGCCGGCGAACTCGTCGGCGCGGTGACCATCCGCGCGCACATGCTCGACTGGGGCGGCCGGACCATCGGCGGCTTCGAGGTCACCAAGACCGACCTCTACGAGGACGGTCTGGTACTGCCGCCGACCCTGCTCTACAGCGCGGGAAAGCCCGTCAAGCCGACGTTCAGCCTCATTCTCGACAACACCCGTCTCGGTCCGATCGTGCTGCCCGACATCCAGACCATCCACACCTCGCTCGAGCTGGGCGCCGGCCTCCTCCTGGAAACCCTGGAGAAATACGGACTGCCGGCATATCTGGGGGGCATCCGCTATGCGTGCGACGCTGCCGCGGAAACCATGCGCAACGCACTCGAGCGGCTGCCCGACGGAATCTACGAGGGCGAAGAGCGGCTCGACAGCGATGGTCTCAGCGACGACGCGGAGCATGTCGTCCGGGTCCGCATCAACAAACGGGGGGGCCGGGCGGAGTTCGACCTCAGCGGCTCCTCGCCCGCGACGAATTCGGCCATCAACTGCTCGTGGCTGGACGCGAAAACCGCCGTGGCCATCGCGCTCAAGTACCTCATCGACCCCAAAAGCCCGTTCACCTCGGCGTCCCTGCGAGACGTCGACGTGCTGCTGCCCGCCGACAGCATTATCAACCCGTCGCCACCGCACTGCTGCATGTTCTACTGGGAACCAGTCCTGGCAATCATCAACGCGACCTTCAGCGCCATCAACGGTGTACTGGGCGAGTACGCAGTCGCGCCGGACTCATGGGGAGGTACGATTCATTTTGCCAGCGGTGTCACCACCGGCGGAACCCCGTGGTTCAGCTCGGCCGGCGCGACCGTGACCCCGGCGGGGCCATGGGGTGCCACCAGGGACGGCGATGCCGACTCAAGTCAGCTCATGATGATTCTGAATCTACTCGACGGCGGAACCGAGCAGGGCGAAGCAGACAACCCCGTCGTCGTGCTTCGGCGCGACTATGTTCCCGACACCGCCGGCGCAGGCAAGCACCGCAGCGGCTCGGCCAGCGTCACCGACAGCCTCTGGTTGACCCCGGCCGAGCACCGGATCTCCACCTTCCACGTCAAGCGGCCCCCGGGCAACGGCGGCGTGTACGGCGGCCGACCCGGGAGCCTTGCCGGTGGCTGGCTGTGGGACCCCGCGACGTCACCGCTCGCCCAGCAGCCCGCCATCCTGCCGCTGACCATGTCGAGCCCGATCTACAGCGAGGCGACACCGCTGATGGGGGTCGTCAACCCGCAGACGCACGAGCTCGACCCCGACGGTGAGTACCGCTTCCTGCTCACCCCGGTTGCGGCGTCGGCCAACACGATGATCCGTTTTGTCTGCAACGGGGCGGGTGGCTGGGGAGACGCGCTGGAACGCGATCCGCTGCGGGTCCTGCACGACGTGCGTGACGAATACGTCACGATCGAGGGTGCGGCGCGCGATTACGGTGTCGTCGTCACCGGCGACCCGATCAGGGATCCCGAAGGCCTCGCCGTTGACGAAAACGCGACCCGGGCGCTCCGCACGTCCCGCGCCACGTCCACGTCCACGTCCACGTCCACGTCCACGTCCACGTCCACGTCCACGTCCACGTCCACGTCCACGTCCACGATCGGGACATGACCACGATCGGAACATGACAGGAAGATTTCGCGAACAGGTCCCCCGACCCGGCCCGACGCTACCTTCTGGCATCCCGGCACGGTCAGAAGTTCTCTGCCTCTGGCCAACCTTCCGCCCGTCGATCATACTGCTGTGTGAACGTAATGTGTCATCGATGTGACCGGCTCGGCAGCGGGAACGGGTACCGACACCCGGCCCGAAGGTCGCCGACCGGCAGGTGGAACCACGGAGGTGGCGAATCGTGCAGTCGACAAGCCTACGGGACGAGCTTCTCGCCATAACCAGGGCGGTTGCGGAAGCACAACGTCATGTGCGATGCGTACGCCGCCACGCGCCCAGCTCACGCCTGGCCGGCCGTCTCGAGGCGGACGTGCGCCGGGTGTTGGAGGACCTCGACGACCTGGGGGCCGAAACCCTCAGCCGCAGCGAAACGAGCGGCCTGGCCGATGCCGGCACGGCGGGCACCTCCGCCTGCTCGGTGTACTCCGAAGGCAGTGAACCCGTGTTCGTGCCGGCCCGCCAGGGCGAGCCTGAGTTCCAGCCCGAATGCGACGACGAGGGGGTTGCCGGCGGGTGGCAGCGGGGTCGCTCCGTGTCGCCGCGCCGCCGGCGCCGCGTCCGGGTGTGAGCATGGGACGACGGGCCGCGCCACAGTTCGCGGCCTGTCGTCGGTCCGCCCCAGCCGACCGAAACGCAACCGGGAGAACACCACTCAAGGAGAACACGCCAGGGCCCCAGCGCCCCGAAGCTCCATGATCGCGCTGCGGCCCGGGGGGAACCAAGGAGCGCCATGCCGACGCAGACGGATGCCCGTCATCCCGACAATCGGGGTTCCACCGGAGCCACCGCGCCCAGCACCGGCGCGGCCCGAGCGAGGATCACCCAACCCAGCCTGAGACGGGACCGATGGTGGGTAGCTCCCACCATCACGGTGGCCGTGCTCACCGGCTTCGTCGTCTACGGGACGTGGGCGGCGTTCCGCAATGGCAACTACTACGCGCATCCGTACCTGTCGCCGTTCTATTCGCCCTGCCTGACCGACTCCTGCCCGACCGATGCGCTCGGCTCCGGACTGCTCGGCGATGTGCCCTGGATCTCACCCGCCATCCTGATTCTGATCTTCCCGCTCGGCTTCCGGCTCACCTGCTACTACTACCGGAAGGCGTACTACCGATCATTCTGGTGGGCACCGCCGGCCTGCGCGGTTCCCGACGCCCGGCGTAGGTACAGCGGTGAGACCCGGTTCCCGTTGCTGCTGCAGAACGTGCACCGCTACTTCCTGTACTTCGGCGCCTTGTTCGTGGGTCTGCTCACCTACGAGGCTGTCCGGGCGTTCAGCTTCGACGGCAGTTTCGGCATCGGCGTCGGCACCGGCATCCTCACGGTCAACGTGGTACTCCTCGGCCTCTACACGTTTTCCTGCCATTCGTTCCGGCATCTGTGCGGGGGCGGGCTGCGGACCCTGTCCACACACCCGGTGCGCCGGCGGCTGTGGCGGGGGGTCTCGGCGCTCAACCGGCGCCACCTCGTCTGGGCCTGGGCGAGCCTTTTGTGGATCATGGCGACCGATTTCTACATCTGGCTGGTCGCAAGTGGTCACATCCACGACTACCACTGGGTGGCGTGAGCGGCCATGACACCATCATCGATCTCGGAGACGCACGCATACGACGTCGTGGTGATCGGCGCGGGGGGCGCGGGCCTGCGCGCGGCGTTGGAGGCGCACGAACAGGGTGCCCGGGTCGCCGTCGTCTGCAAGAGCCTGCTCGGCAAGGCACACACCGTCATGGCCGAAGGTGGTATCGCGGCCGCAATGGGTAACGTGTGGCCCGAGGACAGCTGGCAGACGCACTTTCGCGACACGATGCGCGGCGGAAAGATGCTCAACCAGTGGCAGATGGCCCAGATCCACGCGCAGGAGGCGCCCGATCGGGTCTGGGAGTTGGAAGAGTGGGGCGCGGTCTTCGACCGGACGCCCGATGGACGGATCCTCCAGCGTGACTTCGGCGGCCACCGCTTCGCGCGGCTCGCCCATGTCGGGGACCGCACCGGCCTGGAGCTGATCCGTACCCTGCAGAATCGGCTGGTCAGCAAGCGTGTCGACGTCTTCATGGAATGCACGGTGTTGCGCCTGCTGACGGCGGGGCGCCAAGAGACCGCACCGACGCAGGACGTGCCCGACGGTGACGGACCGCCGGTCACCGGCGCGCTGGCGTACTGGCGTGAGTCCGGGACCTTCGTGCGTTTCGACGCGCCCGCAGTGGTGCTCGCCACCGGCGGCATCGGCAAGTCCTACCAGGTGACATCGAACTCCTGGGAGTACACCGGCGACGGCCACGCACTCGCGCTGTGGGCGGGGGCCGCGCTGATGGACATGGAGTTCGTCCAGTTCCACCCCACCGGCATGGTCTGGCCACCGTCAGTGAAGGGGATCCTCGTCACCGAGGGTGTCCGGGGCGACGGCGGTGTACTGCTCAACTCCGAAGGCCGTCGCTTCATGTTCGACTACATCCCGTCGATCTTCGCTGCTGAGACGGCCGACACCGAGCAGGAGGCTGACCGCTGGTACACCGACAAGGTGACCGCACGCCGGCCACCCGAGCTGCTCCCCCGCGATGAGGTGGCGCGGGCCATCAACGCCGAGATCAAGGCCGGGCGGGGCTCGCCGCACGGCGGGGTGTACCTCGACATCGCATCCCGCCGTGACCCGGATTACATCCGCCGCCGGCTGCCGTCCATGTACCACCAGTTCACCGAGCTGGCCGACGTCGACATCACCAGAGATCCGATGGAAGTCGGCCCGACGTGCCACTACGTCATGGGTGGCATCAAGGTCGACCCGGCCACCGCGGCGGCGACGGTACCCGGACTGTTCGCCGCGGGCGAGTGCGCGGCCGGCATGCACGGCTCGAACCGGCTGGGCGGCAACTCCCTGTCCGACCTGCTCGTTTTCGGCCGGCGGGCGGGGCTGCACGCCGCGTGGTACGCGCGGACGGTGCCAGCGGAGGCCCGCGGCGTGGCTGACGACGCACAGGTCAACGCGATCGCCGAGCAGGCCCTCGTGCCGTTCTCCGCCACCGCTGCGGAGGCGGCCCCGGAGAACCCCTATCAGCTGCAGCTCGACCTGCAGGAAGTGATGCAGAACCTGGTCGGGATCATCCGGACCGAGCCCGAACTCGTCCGGGCGCTGATGGAGATCGAAGCGTTGCAGGCCCGTGCCCGCCGGGTCGCCGTCGCCGGTCACCGGCAGTACAACCCCGGCTGGCATCTCGCCGTCGACCTGCGGTCACTGCTCACCGTCGCGGAATGCATCGCCAGGTCCGCGCTGGCCCGCCGGGAAAGCCGCGGCGGGCACACCCGCGACGACTTCCCGCAGCCCGATCCGGTGTTCGCAACCGTGAACCACGTTCTGCGGCTGCGCGCGGACCGGCTTGTCCTGACCGCCGAACCGCTGCCGGCGCTGCCGGCGGAGCTGGCCCATCTGTTCCAAGCAGCCGCGACCAGCGGAAAGGGTGCCTGATGGCCGCATACAACCTGGCGCTGCAGGTGTGGCGAGGCGATGCCGACGGCGGTGATCTGCACGACTACACGGTCAGCGTCGAGGAGGGCATGGTCGTCCTCGACGCACTGCACAGGCTCCAGCAGACACAGGTCCCAGATCTGGCCGTCCGGTGGAACTGCAAGGCCGGTAAATGCGGGTCGTGCAGTGCCGAGGTGAACGGCCGGCCCCGGTTGATGTGCATGACCCGCCTGAATCTGTTCGCGCCGAGCGACACCATCACGGTGACCCCGCTACGGACGTTCCCGGTGATTCGGGATCTCGTCACGGACGTCTCGTACAACTACGAGAAGGCCGCGCAGGTGCCGGCATTCGCGCCGGGGCCGCCCGCCGGTGCCGACGGACACCACCGGATGAAGCAGGAGGACGTCGACCGCGTCCAGGAGTTCCGCACGTGCATCGAGTGCTTCCTGTGCCAGACCGTCTGCCACGTCATCCGCGACCATGAGGAGAACAAACCGGTCTTCGCCGGCCCGCGGCTGATGGTCCGGTATGCCGAACTGGAGATGCACCCGCTGGACACCGGGGACCGACGGGAGCTGCTGCGTGAGCAGGCCGGAATCGGCTACTGCAACATTACCAAATGCTGCACGGAAGTGTGCCCGGAACACATTACCATCACCGACAACGCGATCATTCCGCTCAAGGAGCGGGTGGTCGACGCCTCCTACGACCCGCTGGTATGGCTCGGCAACCGAATATTCCGCCGACGGCGCTGACAATCGACACGGCCGTCGGCCATGGGTGGGTGACCCATGGCCGACGGCCGCACAACGACCGGGGTCGATGTTTAGACCGTGCCCGCCGCGACAAAGGTGTAGCCGAGCTTCTTTATCCCCGAAACGGTGTCGCGCAGGTACGCCTTTCCGTAATAGGCGTGGTAGAAGAAGCTCGCGAACCCGTCACGAATCACGAGGTTCCGCTTGGCTGCGTCGATCAGGTCGGCCGGCAGCCGGGCCGGGTGGTTGTTGAACGGCTCCGGCTCGATGTTCCCGATGTTCTCCGGGATGAGATAGGTGCCGTTCACGTCGGTGACCGGATATGGGAAGAACTGACCGGCGTACTTGGTGGCGTCGACGGTCCCGCCGGCAAGCTGGTTACGGAAGTACAGGCGCCGGTCATAGCCCTTGGTGAACGTGGCGCGCACGGCGGCGTAGTCGGCGGCCGAGCCGGCGTAGTGCGGGAACTCGAACGTCGTCGGCACAGGCAGGCCGGCCGCGGTGAACGCGGTGGCGGCGCTGTTCATGCGCCCGGCTGCCCAGGCCTGGCTGTCCTCGGCCACCGGACCGTCGTAGACGACGTTGTTCAGGGCATCGATGTGCGCCCGGAAGAATTCGAAGTCATCGGCGCTGACAGCGTCGTATGGATTCGCCACGTTCGAGTACTGGTGGGTGTAGCCGTGCATGAGCAGTGTCCCGCCCTTGCTCACCATGTACTTCAGTGCGCTGACCACGTCAGGTGTGTTCGCCAGGGTGGTGTCGACCGGGGTGCCGTTGTTGTACACACCCTTCGGGTCCCGGTACCGCGGGTAGACCGCGACGGTAAACGGCACCTGGGCCGACGACAGGTAGTCGGCCACCGTACGCAGTTCGGCCGGGTCGGCGTCCGGTCCGACGTCCTCGATCCGGACGAGCGCGCGGTGCCGGGTCGCTGTGGCCGGGGCGAGGACGTCGAAGAAGAGGTCCGACAGGGCAAGGTATCGATCTGTCGCATCCGTGTAGGCATATGGGATCTCACCGATATAGGTGAGGTTGTTCGACCGCAAGGCCCAGGGGAAGGTCGTCCCGTCGGCGCGCACCGCCTGGGCGAGCACCGTCGCCTTCGTGGTGTCCACGCTGGCATAGGACATGATCCCGCTGCCGTTGGGGGTGTACCGGGTCAGGCTGGTGTTCTTGTAGCGGACCTCGGCGACGGAGGAGAAATCGAACTGCGACCAGTTCCAGCCGTACGTGGCGGCGAACGTCGGTGACTGCGCGGTCAGCTGCCAGATGTTGTCGTACATCCACACCACCGGGCGGGTACCACCCAGCACGTCGGTGAGGAAAACGGTGGGCACCTGCTCGTCGTAGGTGGAGCCGACGTAGACGACCGCCTTGTAGTTCGCCATCTCACCGGCCGTGTATGCGGCCACCGGATGCGCCTTCCAGGTACCGAAGTGGGAGACGAGGTTCGCCGTCTGCATGGCGTACTGCTCGCCGAGCCAACCCCACTGGCCCGTGGTGTCGTACAGAATCAACGTTCCGGAAGGAGTTGTCGCCACCGTGGTGACGGCAGCCGACTGGATGCGCAACGCCGAGGTGGTGGCCGCCGGACGGATCGTCCCCGACGCAGCGGAATCGGAAGTGGAGCTCACCGGCCGGGGCCCGCGGCGAGGGGGTGAGGTGGACGGTGGGGGCGGTGGCGCGATCAGCTGACCGTCGGCCAACACCTGCGCATCGCTGTGATGCTGCGATGTTCCCCTGGAATGCGGCCGCTGCGCAGTTGCCGCCGTGGCCGTACTGACCAGGCCCGCAACAAGCGCCAGAACGGCAACTAAGATCGCTGCTACGGAGCCGCGGAATCGGCGGGTTCGCATCTACATCACGTCCTTTCGGGATGGATCTGGTTGACCTGGACAGGCTGATGATCATCCGTGGCACCCGTGGACGCACGGCTGGCGGAGCGGCCCACCGGAGTGCGAGCCTGGCGTGGCACACCGATGGTCGCCGGGCCGACCGGTGGACGGAACCGGGGCACGAACTCGTCGACCGGCGGACCCAAACCGAAGTAGTGCGCCAGCGCCGCAACGCTGCGCCGCGCCGCGCCGCCGTCGCCGTACGGGTTCACCGCTTCCGCCATTGCCGCGTACGCAGCCGGCTCATCAAGGAGCCGACCGACGCCGTCGACGATGCGGCGGGGGTCCGTGCCGACCAGTGCCACCGTCCCGGCATCCACGCCTTCGGGCCGCTCGGTGTTGTCCCGCATGACGAGCACCGGTTTGCCGAGACTTGGCGCCTCTTCCTGGACTCCCCCGCTGTCGGTGAGCACAATGGTGGCGCGACTCATCAGGTGGGCGAAGGCGGTGTAGTCGGCCGGATCGGAGACAACCACGTTCGTCAGGCCGCTGACGGCGGGCATGATTGCCGCACGCACGGTCGGGTTGCGATGGATCGGAAAGACGATCAGAAGATCTGGCCGCTCCGTCGCGAGCTGCGCGAGCGCCTCGCCGATATTGCGCATCGGCTCGCCCCAGGATTCCCGCCGGTGGGCGGTGACAAGGAGCACGGGCCGGTCGCCGGAAGCGTTGCGCTCCAACTCCGCCAGCAACGGGTCGTCTTTCGGCACAGGCTCCTTGACAACCCAGAGCAACGAATCGATCACGGTATTGCCGACGACGAGAACCGTGTCCGGCTTGACGCCCTCTGCGAGGAGATTGTCACGACTGGTGGGGGTGGGCGCCAGATGCAGGTCGGCGAGCTGGGTGGTCAGCCGGCGGTTGATCTCTTCGGGGAACGGTGAGGTGGGGTCGTTCGTGCGCAGGCCCGCTTCCAGGTGCGCGACGGGAACCCCCAGGTAGAAGGCGGCGAGCGCGCCCGTGAACGTCGTGGTCGTATCCCCCTGGACGATCACGATGTGCGGTTGGATCTCCGTGATGGCCGCCTCCAGGCCGCCGAGCGACCGGGTGGTGACCCCAGCGAGCGTCTGGCCCTGCTGGAGGACGTCGAGATCGACGTCGGGAACGATGCCGAACAGGTTGTTGACCTGGTCGAGCATGCTCCGGTGCTGGCCGGTGACGGCGACGACGGGACGGAAAAACGGCGAGGCCGCCAGTTCACGGACCACCGGTGCCATCTTGATTGCTTCTGGGCGGGTGCCGTAAATTACCAGGACGGTACGGTCTGGCCCACTGTCAGGACGGGTCGATGTTTTTGTGGCCATAACATGTCCTTTCGTCGGTCCTTGTCCGTGTCGGGTCAGGGATGCGGGTCGGGTCAGGGATGCGGGATCGGCGCGGGAAAGTCATGAGCGTGGGCGGGTGGGCGGGGGATCCGTACCGACGTGAATCCGGCGGAACTCCACGTCGGAGTCCTCGCAGTACAGACCCACAGCGCCGGCGAGGTAGGGGCGTTCCGGGTCGGTGAGATCAGCGATCACGGCTCCGTCGACGGCAACGGTGATCCGGCCGCCAGCTTGGGTGATCCCGACCGTGTGCCAGGTCGCGATGGTCGTGCGGGGCACCTCGCCGCTGGCGAGGAACCGCTGCCCGCCGGGATAGGCCGGATCCTGCTTGCTGATCTCCCAGCCGTTGGTTTTAAGGGCGAACGCATAGAAATGGCTGATATCGGTGTAATGCCACAAAACCCAGCCGACCTCCCAGGGCTGCGGCCCAGGCGTACGCAGCTGGCGGACGGTGCGCAGCTGGGCGGTGACGTCGACGTCGGTGTAGCGGTCGGCACTGACCACCAGCGCCGCATGGGTCGCGCCGGGTCCCACCGCCGATTTCGGGGCCAGCGAGATCACCTCATCGTCAGCGGTGCGGCCTGTGGTCGGCTCCACGGTCGGGCCTGCCGTCGAGCCTGTGGTCTGGCCATAGCCGTCGAAGACCGCGAGCCATGCGCCATGTCGGCTGCCGTCCACCCAGCGCACCATCTCGTCGTCCTCCTGGAACAGGCCGGTGAGCCGCCACATCCCCAGCAGCCCGATCAGGGCGAGCAGACTGACCAGCGTGATAACGGCGAGGATGGCCAGCCGGACGAGCAGTCCGGATCCGCAGCCGGCCGGCCCACGCCCCCGGCTGGTGTCGACGCCGTCAGGCGGATCAGCGGGCAGCAACGGTCGCACCGACGTCATCCATCGACGGGGACCGGCTCGCCGGCGTGCTCCGGCGATGCCGCCAGACCGACGTCTTCGCTGGTCACCATGGTCGCCGCCACCGCGGCTGCACTCGCGGCCGCAAGCGCGGGTGTAAGGGCTGGTGCAGGCAGACTTTCCTCCGGGCTGCGGACGGTCTTGTGCCAGCTGTTGCGGCCGCTGAGCATCCGGGCGATCGCCCACCAGCCGGCGACGAACCAGACCAGGGCATACAGGATGTAGAGGTGGCCGTAACCGATCAACCGCAGGACGCCGACTCCGGAGAGCGGCTCCTGCCTGCGATAGACCAGCGCGCAGATCAGTGCCGGAACGGCGGCCATCAGGTAGGCACCGGCGAACAAACTCGGATCGGGGCTGGGCCCACCGGCGAACCAGTCGGCCAGAACCGCGGCGGTCGAGAATCCGAACGCGAGTGTGAGCAGGGACGCCAATAAGATCAATAATGGGCTCGACAGGTGGAAGAGCATGTCGGGCAGGCTGCGGAGCCGCGCCTCCCGAATCACCCGCGGTATCAGCCGCCATGACTGCAGGTGCCCTTGGAACCATCGCGAGCGCTGGCGCAGCAGCCGACGAAGTCTCACCACGCCCTGCTGGTGGACGTCGGCCTGCGGGCAGAACCGGTTGCGCCAACCCGCGAGCAGCAACCTGACCCCGAGGTCGAGATCCTCGGTCAAACTGTGCGTCCATGGCTCGTCGCCCAGTGACCGCAGTGCTGAAAGCCGCACGAACTGGCCGTTGCCACCCAGCCCCACGTTGTCGACATGAGCCCGACCGCGCTGGAAGATGTCCGTGTAGATCACGAACTCCATGTCCTGCATACGGGCCAGCAGGTTGCCACGACGGTTGTTGATGCGGACGCCGGTCTGGACGCCGGCTGTACGCGGGTCGCTGAAGTACGACGCGACGACGTCGACGGCATGGGAATCCAGGCGTCCGTCCGCGTCGACAACAACGACGATCACGTTGTTCGGGTCGCGGGTGGCGACCTCATCGCGAACGCGGAGGTGGGCGATGGCGGCGTTCAGGGCAGCGCCCTTGCCTGACCGGGCATTGGGCAGATCACGCCGCAACAGCCACCGGCGCTCGTCGTCGACCCCGCGCACGATGCTGGACGTAGCGTCGTCCGAACCGTCGTCGACCACCAGGACCCGAATGTCGTCCCTTGCGGTGGCCAGCAAGCGCCGCAGACTCGCCCCGATCACCGCCTCCTCGTTGAGGCAGGGCATGACGAACACGTAGAACAGCCCAGCGGGCACAGCCTGCGGCGGCGGCTGGTGGGTGCGGGACAGCAACAACATCGTCACCAGGTAGAGGAAACCCATGACGATCAACCCGGCGGCGAGTAACCATGCGGCATCGACCCCTTGGCCGAGTAACGACCCCGCCGACAGTGCGCCCGCCCGGCGTGGTGCCTGCGCCTGCGCGGTCGCTGGAACGGCCAGGTACCAGGCAACGGGCAGGAGGACGACGAAACCACGGCGAAATTCCGTGGAAATCTTAGCTTTCCGTACACGGCACGGCCGGCTCATCGGCTGACCCGTCGTCCGGCTGGTCGGCCGATACTCTCGGTCACGCTGAAACGCTCGGCCGACGTATGCCCGAGACGACCGCGGACGCGCAGGAGGAGGGCCAGAAGAATACATACCACAGCGGCAGCGAGATACAGCACGAATGCCAGACCGACAACGTCGGTCAACACGCCGGACAGCATGTCGAAAACCTTAGAAGTAGTACTTCCGCTCAACGCGTGATCGGCCGCACGCGATTCGAACATAGATTCTCCATCAAGGCATAGATGCCCAGGTCTCCACCGGCGCGCAGCAACGCCTGATGCCCCCGACCTGCGCTGTTGGCGCTCGCCAGCGGCGACAGAGAGGTGCCCGACCAGCCTGGAAAGAACGCGAAAACAGGCGACTCACGGCACCCGTCAATTCCGCGGATCGCCGTATCACTCACGCCTTGAGGTGTAGCCGGCTCACTATAACAGCGGCAGGATTCCCCAGACCACCGCCGTCACACGGGTCGTACGATCCAGCTCATCCCCCTTGGACCTGGCCTCCCGAGTACTCGGCGAGGCGGTGGCGACACCCTCGACCGTCTGGCGGAGAACGATACCCCTGCGACTTCGCTGTTCGGACAACAGCGTTGCATGAAATGCCGCTGTGTGCAAAGGGCGTTCCGAAACCTCTGCGTTATCCCGCCGGTACATCAGGACCAACTATCACGCAGAGTCACTATCAGGTCGCCTATAGGCCACCACGCACGGCGATACATTGATCAGTTTCCGTGCGCACGAGAGGTTACCCACCACCCGCGACACACCCTCTGAGCAGGTGGAACAACGCGCTTGAAAACATTGCGTACGTCTCTGACAACCGATTGTCAGCAAGCAGCCATTGGCGCTGCGACAAAAATCGATGACGCAAAGTAATATTTGAGGAATGCTCCCGCCGTCGGCGGCCGGCATCCGCTGAAAAACCCTGAAGAGGCACCGCACTTTATATGACTCGCACTCTATCTACAATAAGAAAATCAATGAAAAACTTATGAAAAACTTGGCGACGATGGACATGGACGGGATCCGATGCACATCGTCACCATACAATCACTCCGTATTCTCAGGAGCAACATCAACAGACATGGCATCGCGCAGACGGTCAGCGTCGGTGTCGGCCAGGGTCAGGTGCCGGCGCGCCTCTTCCAGACTGACAAGCCGGTAACTGGCCGTCGCAGTTGCCATCGTCGCACCATCAAGATCGAGGATCTCGGCCGCAGCATGGGTGAGGCCGACTCCGGTCTGCTCCACACGCGACGGTCGCATCCGGGCTACGCAGTCATACGTCCTCCCGACGAACAAAGGTGAGACGTAACGCACCTTCATCGCCGTGGTGAACGCGGTGAGACCCACCTGGAGCACGATCAGGTTGCCCATGATCTCATCACAGACCACTCCGACCAGGCCACCGTGCACGACCCCGGGGTACGACTCATGTGCCCGCCCGAAGGTGAAGCGGGCCTGCAAGCCCTCGGGATGGGTCCGGAACTGCAGCTGAAGGCCCTGATCATTGTGCGGCGAACACCCGAAACACCGATAGTCCGACAGCACCGACCAGGGAACCTCGACCGGGCCGCCCGGACGCTCCCCACCGGGCGTCGCGTCGACAGCGTGCACAGTGGTATCGGCGGTCGGCATCCTGAGATCTCCCTCGCCCGGCCTGGTCTCGTCGACCTGGACTCCCTTTTTCTAGACGAATCCGCGGCGCGGGGCATCGATAATCACCCGACCCGATCACACGATCAGGCTCGTCAATCACGCCGGGATTCTGACCGCGGCACCGCCGTCGCTCCCGGCCGACGGCGGACCAGTAGCCAGCGGCGGAACATGACGACCGCGGCAATCACCCAGACCACGCCCAGCACGATCATGAGGTTGCGCTCGTAGGCCAGCGGGTCGACCGACGGGTTGTCGGGTTTGCGGCCATACCCCCGCCACAGGGGCAACGACACCAACGCGACCGAGCCGCTGACGATCAACGCTGCCTGTATCACGGCCCGGTACGGCGCCGGGACCAGCTTCGTCAGCACGAGACCGATCACGGCCAGCGCCGGGACCAGCAGGGCGTCGTGGACGGCGATGGCCACCAGCCCCCAACCGAGCGCGTACGGCGGATTGGCCGCAAGGTGCGCGTCCAACGCCCCGAACACCCCGACGCCAACCATGGCAATGCCACCGCCGACCAGCAGGACACGGAGCCCCAGCACCGCCGCACGCCATGCCGGTGCCCGGCGCCCGGCGGACTCACTCATACCATCACCACCCGGTGCACCCATTTGGTCTGCAGGACACCCGGTCGGTTCGGGGCGATCAAACGGACCGGATAGCCGTGGTCAAGCGCCAGCGGCTCGCCTCGGAGCCCGGTGGCCAGCAGGGTGAGCGAGTCCCGGGCGTGCGGTGGACGCACCTCGCTCGTGCTGTAGAGGCTGCCGCTCTCCAGCGACTCGACCCGCACCGTGGCGTCGTGCGGAATGCCGGCCCGATCCAGTAGCTGCGGCAGCGCAACCCCCGACCAGGTGGCATCCGCACTCCACCCCTCGACGCAGGTGATCGGCAGATGGGACGTGGCCTGGGGAAACGCGGCCAGGTCGGCCAGGCTCAACCGCAGCGGCCGGGGGCCGACGACCTCCAGGCGGTATCCGGGGTCGCGCGCCACGGTGGCGACCCCGGCCGCGGCTGCGGTGCGGTTGACCGGCAGGTTCTGTGGTCCGACCGTCGGCTTGCGTGGGGCCAGCAGATCCAACTCTGACAGACCGGGCACCGCCTGACCGACGGTGACCACCGTGATCACTCCAGCGGCCGCACCGACCGCTCCGACGAAGCCGCGTCGGGACAACCCGTCACCGTCGGGTTCCGACGAGCTGGTCCGCACCGGTACGCCGCCCGGTTCGAGATCGCCGCCGTCACGATTGACACCTTCGAGGGCGCCGCCGTCACGATTGACACCTTCGACGGCGACGCCGTGGACCCTGCCGCGTCCGACGTTGACACGCACCACCGTCAGCTTCGCCGCCACGTGCACGAGCAGCGCGCCGATCGTCACCCACGCGGCCCAGTAGTGGGCGACCGTGAAGAAGAAATGGAACGGGTACCACTGGGCGATGTTCGCGATCCCGGTGGAGAGCTGGAACAGCGCACCGCCGATGAGCACGATGATCGAAATCCGCTCCAACGCGTGTGCGACCGTGCGGACCGGCGGCCACTCCCACAGCCGCGGGTAGACCGTCCACAGTTTCGCCAGCAGCAGCGGTACGCTCGCCAACCCGGTCGCCACGTGCAGGCCCTGGGTGAACCGGTAGAACCACACCGGCCGGGACGGCCACGAGAACCACGACGTCGGATGTTGCATGAAATGGGAGACCAAACCGGTGGCAAAGCACGTCCCGAAGGCGATACCGAGCCAGATCCCGAGCAGCGCGGCCACCCGCGGGTCATGCAACCGGCTGGTGAACCGGCCCTCGCGCAGCGGTCCACGCCGCAGGGTCTCCGGCGGCGATGGCAGCGGGCGGGTGAGGGGATTCATATCTCCAACGTAGGACCGCCGGCCGCCGCCAGACACCCGCCACGGATTACAGGACGAGGACGGCGCCAGCCCGCGCCCTCCGGTGTGCCGCAACGGCCTGGTTCCCCCTCACCCGGTGCGCCCTCACGGATGCGGCGTGGAATCCGCCAGCTGCGGCCGGATCTGGTCGACCACGACCAGGGCGATGAGCCCGACGGTGAGCACAATCAGCACGAGCAGGCCGGAGAGGTGGGCGGCGAGCGGCACGGCCGCGAGCAACACCACCACCGCGGCCACCTGCGGCCAGCTCGGTCGGCGGCCGATACGGGCCGCGCACGCCATCAGGCCGAGGAGATAGAGTGCTGGACCGCCGAGCGTCACCAGAGCACCGGCCGTGTGCAGTTCGCCGCCGGGATGCACGATCACCAGCTCGACGCCGACCGCCGTCAACACGATCCCGGCGATGATGGGGAGATGCAGGTAGGTGTAGACGTCTCGGCCGATCTGGCCCGACTCGTCCGCCGCACTCCGGCTGATCCGCCGGGCGACCGATGCGCCGATCTGGCCGAAGTACAGCCACCACAGGGCGGTCGACGTCAAAAATGCAAACCCGAGCGTGACGACGACCGGGCCGCGCAGCCCCGCACCGGAGGCGGTAACCCCGGCCAGCACGATGCTCTCGCCGAGCGCGATGATCACGAAAAGCTGGAAGCGCTCGGCGAAATGGCTGCCCTCGACCTCCCACTGGCTCATCGGGGTGGCACCGGCGCGGGGCACCCAGTACCGAGCCAGCGGCGCCGCCAGGTCGAGCCCCAGCGCGGCGACCCAGAGCAGCCAGCGCGGCTCACCGGACAGTATCCCGCCGACGACCCACAGCGGGGCCGAAAGGATACTCCAGGCAAGAATCTGCCGGAAGTTCTCGTTGAACGCCCCCGGCGGGGTCACCCACACGACGAAGGCGTTCCGACCGATCTGCAACGCCACGTAACTGGCCGCGAAGAGCAGCGCGAGGTCGACGGCGCCTTCGGGGATCGCCACGGCCATCAGGAAGCTGGCCAGCATCACGTAGATCAGGACGAGTCGAACCGGCACCGTCTCCGGGTCGAACCAGTTGGCCATCCAGGTCGTGTAGTTCCAGGCCCAGTAGACGGCGACGAGGAAGAAGGCCGCCTGCACCGCGCCGATCCAGCTCAGATCCGCCAGCAGGTGGTGGGATATCTGGGTGACGGCGAAGACGTAGACGAGGTCGAAGTACAACTCGAAGAAGGTCGCGCGCTGTTCCCCGCCACCCCGGCCGCGGATGAAGGGAATATCCGGAATGACGGAACGTGTTCGCCCCACTGCTTCAGGCTGCATGGCCGTACCTGGACCCATACCCGAGCATAAGGCGCCGCCGCCTGAACAACACTGACGAGGATGGTCTGGATGCCAGCGCATGGAAGCCGACGCCACAGTCGGCCTGAGTCGGCCGGATGGCCCACGTCCGTCGCCGTCGCGATCGCGGTTGCGGTGGTGATCGCGGTCGTCCTCGGCGGGTGCAGCGGCGGTGCCGACCGGGGCCGCCAGGCCACGGGGCGCGTGCCTGGCGGAGCGAGCGCCGGAGCGAGCGCAGGGGCGAGCGCCGGGTTTGACGTCCGGGCCGAGAACGCGAAGCCCGGTGCCGACTGCGGCCTGGCCCGTCTCGGCTACAACCACGCGGTGGAGGGCTGGCTCGACCATGCCAGCATCCGGACCGGGGACGAACTGCACCTGTTCGCGTCCACGACCGCGGCCACGCTCAAGGCCTCCGTCTTCCGGATCGGCTGGTACGGCGGACGAACCTGCCGGCTGGTCACCGAGGTCGGTCCGCTACCCGGTCGGGTACAGGCCCCCGCCGCGCGCGACCCGAAAACCAGCACCGTGAGCACGTCCTGGATGCCGACAACGGCGTTCGACACGAGCAGCTGGCCGCCTGGCGCGTATCTGATGCGCCTGGACGACTCCGACGGTTTCCAGACCTACGTTCCGTTGACCGTCCGCAACCCGACGACATCGG